>JBATYG010000023.1:0-17984 GCA_049673945.1 Occallatibacter sp. | reverse complement strand
CTAAGACCCAGTGCGACTATCGATGCGATTGTTAGAACCCCCGGAAGAGTGGGAGCGGAAAGGCTGCCAGGTACGATTCGCGTTCCGCGATCGTCGTCTCCGTCGGTACGGAGGGACAATTCCATTGCCTTGAGTCCTTTGCCGGTCGTTCACTCTCGAAGGCGGCTGCTCTTCATGCTGGCCAATCCAGGCCCGCGGTGATCGCGCCTACATAGCTCCAAATTCATGATTGACATCAAAGCCATCAAATTCGTAATATTACGAAACACGTCAACGCATTGAATCTTTCGTATTCTGCCAATTCGTAATCGTGTGAAAATGCGATCCGCTCACGATGCAACGAGTGGCGCCTCTGGCTCTTTTTAGTGATTTCTATCTTTCGGTCCGTCGTCACCCGCCAGCGGGAAGTCTTGGTTCAGCGAATGATGTTCTCTTCTCAGATCGAACCTGTTCAGTCAGCCGCAATTGGCGTGTCGAAAGCGTCGCTCGCCGGACGAATGATTCGGATGGTAGGCTCCGCGAAGCGGGGCACATCGCGAGATATTGGCAAAGGATAAAGGAGCTTTTTGTGAACCGATGGTTTAGGCAAACATGCGTTCTATTCGCAGCAAGTGTAATGGCGGGCGGGACCCATGCCTATGCGAGTGTGCAAGACACAGCAACGCACCAGGATGGAACGGGCGTGTTGGGGTCCATCCAGGGGAAGAGCCTGTCGGTGATCATCAATGAAGACGGGTCCTACTCGTTGATGCAGTCCGGAATTAATCCAGGTGTGGTGATGCGGTCCGAGGTTGGGGCTGACGTGAATTCCAAAGGACTGCAATCCTCTGCCTATCCGCAGCACAAGACGGTTCGATCCGAGTTCCAGGACGAATTTGGTTCAGGGACCGAGCTTACGGTCACTCACACGGGCCTCCCAGGGGCACCGGATCTCGTCTGCACCTACAGGTTGTATCGGGATCAGCCGTGGGGGGATCTCGAAGTCAAGGTCCTCAATACGACGGGGCAGTCCCTCACCGTTCAGGCAATTCGGGCCGTTCACGCAACGAACGCGCCGGTGATAAGTCTTAATGGGCCACTTTCTGCAGATCGCATTCTGTCCGACAGCTACAGCGAGGACAGGCCTCAGCTCGCGATTCGCGATCTGGCCGATGCTCCGCACGGAATGCACCGTGCCGTGCAGAGCCAGCTTATCTACAACCGCAAGAGCGGCGAGAGTCTCTTCTTTGGCGCGCTCACATCTGACAGGCTCTTGACGATCTTCCATTTGAAGGTGCGACCGGCGGGCGATGACACGCAGATCCTGTCATATGAGGCAGTGGCAACAGGCACAACCGAAATCATGAAGGGCGAGTCGCTACGGGGTTCGCCGGCCGCGGAACAAGTGAGCCTGAGCCTTCCCCTGTTGTCCGGGGAGAGCCTCTCATCCGAGCGCCTGATGTTTTCCGTTGGGTCTGACTACCACGCGCAGCTGGAACAGTATGGCCGTGCAATCAAGCTGCTGCATAAAGCTCGCGTCGATACACCCACGCCGATCGGGTGGTGGAGCTGGACAGCTTATTACTTTGGACTCAATCAGGGAGCCGCGATTACGACCGCAGAGTTCCTAGCGGAAAACCTGAAGGAATTTGGCTACAACTACTATCAGATCGATGAAGGGTACCAATACGCGCGCGGCGAATACACAACACCCGACGTAAATCTCTTTCCGCGTGGGCTGGGGTATGTGGGTGATGAAGTACGTCGCCGCGGCCTAAGGTTCGGAGTGTGGACGGCGCCGTTCGAGGTGTCTGAACGGGCGTGGGTTTTTCAAAAACATCCTGAATGGTTGTTACATAACTCTGCCGGCCAGTTGATTCACATCGGTCATGTTACTGGCCATAACGATCCGCTGTATGTGCTGGATACAACCAATCCGGGAGCCCAGAACTATCTCAAGCAGACATACAGCACGCTCTACAATTGGGGAGTTCGCTTCATCAAGATGGACTTCATGGACGACACGGCCGTTGAAGGCGCCTACTTTCGTCCCAATACAACCGCTCTCGAGGCACAACGGATCGGTCTTAATATTATTCGCAGCACGGTCGGGGACGATGTTGTCCTCGACAAGGATGGCAGCCCCATGCTCAATCCTGTGGGGATCGTGGACACCGGGCGCATCTCTCAGGACACGGGACATAAGTTCGAGGCCACGCGAGATGCGGCATCTGGTATAGCGGCACGCTACTATATGAATCGCAACTTCTTTGTCGCCGACCCAGACGCGTTTACGGTGTCTACTCAGACGGTATCTGATGAGGAATGGCACGGGGGACAGCATCCGCTCACCTTCGAAGAGGCAAAGGTTTCGATTGCCTTGGCTGCGGTGTCGGGAGGTATGTTCGAGATTGGAGACGACCTCCCTACCCTCGGAGCTTCTCCTGAACGCCTCGCCCTCGTAAAGAACGCAGACTTGGTCAACATGGCCCGTCTTGGCCGGTCATCTTTCCCTGTCGATTTGTTAAGTTATGATGCTGCTGATAAGCAGCCAAGCATCTTTTTGCTCAAGGAAGACGATCGCCAATCGATTCTCACTGTCTTCAATTGGACAGAGGAAGAGCGTAAACACTCCATCGATCTGACGAGTCTAGGTTTGAAGGGAGCGAGCAAATACCAGATAACCGAGGTCTTCGGCGATAAGTCGTGCTGCAGTGACTCTGCTGCCACGATCGATCTTGTTCAGCCACCGCACTCAGTCCGTATGTTCAAGCTGATCGATAAGGCTGTTCCTTCAACGCCGCCGGCGTTTGAAGTGCATTCGTCAGGCGAAGCTAAGGCCGGCGAGGCAGTAGTCTTCAGCGCCGAGGGCGCATCGGGTGCATCGCCAACTCTGACTTGCCACTGGGATTTCGGCGACGGAACCACTTTGGATGGGATGAAGGTTCACCATACGTTTACTCGTGCCGGTCAATACAATGTGCGTGCAACTGCTGCGGGTCTCGATGGAAACCCGAATTCCAAGACAGTCACTGTCTCAATATCAGGGACCATTCCGACACGGTTCGTGCCGGCGGAGAAGAAGCGTCCCGAGTGAATGACCGCGTCTGATTGGATAGCGGGACAAGAGTGGCGTGGGTTGGACAGCTTGAACGGCAGACGGTAAGGGATATAACAGAAATGACCGATAGTAAAGAGGACAGCGGCGTCTCAGAGCGGCCTGACCTCGCGATTGTGGGAGAGCTCAATCCCGATCTGATTGTTTATGGGGCGCCTCAGGAACTGCCGGAAGAGCGGGAAATACTTGCCAGTGGTTTTACCCTCACTTTGGGAAGCTCTTCGGCTATCCTGGCGCACAATCTATCGCTTCTCGGCACTAAGGTTACCTTTAGCTCGCGAGTCGGCCCCGATGCGCTAGGCGAGATGTGTTGCACGTGGCTAAGGGAAGCGGGAGTGGACGTCACTCATGTCGTCCGCACAACATCTGGAAGCAGCACGGGAGTCACATTCATTCTTCCGCTGACAGCCACTCGCCGCATCCTCACTTATCCTGGCGCGATGTTCGAGATGGGAATAGAAGATCTGGATCTCGACTTCCTCGGAAGTGCCAGGCATTTTCACCTGTCCTCGCTCTTTCTGCATCGCAAGCTTTCCCCAGATATTCCCGAGCTGTTCCGGGAGATGAAGCGACGCAAATTGACCACATCCCTCGATACGAACGACGATCCGGAAGACAAGTGGGACGGTGTGCTCGAGGATGTGCTGCCGCTGGTGGACGTGCTGCTATGCACTGAGAATGAGTTAGCTAAGATCGCAAAGGTTAAACCGGCTGCCGAGCATGTCGCGGCCAAAGTGCCGGTGCTGGTTGTGAAGCGCGGAGCACGCGGGGCTTCAGCATATTCGGAGGGCCATAGAGTCGATGTCCCTTCCCTGCGAGTCGACGTAAAAGATACGGTTGGCGCTGGAGACACCTTCGATGCAGGCTTTCTGCACCAATGGGTTCAGAAGGCTCCTTTGGAAAGATGCGTCGCATACGGGAATCTGACCGGAGGCCTGTCCGTCACGCGCCCTGGCGGCACAGAGGCTTTCCGCGATTCGGCCTATCGCGAGAGATTCCTTTCGCAGCACTGGCGGGAAGGCCGTCTTGTGCAATGAGGTGCGCTTGCAAAGAGGCATATTCACGATCCGAAATGCCAGAAGTCGGCCGCCTTACGCGTCCCGACTTCGCGCGATGCTCTAACCGGTATCAATCGAGGAAAAGCTGTTGAGGTCGACTATGAACTCTCACTCTGACGAATCCCCCATATTTGGTACTTCCGTTGCCGATATGTGCCACCTCCTGCAGGAGAACCGCGAGGGAAAGCGAAAGGGGATTTATTCGGTGTGCTCTGCAAATCGCTTGGTGCTGGAGGCGGCATTTGCGCAGGCGGCGCGCGATGGAAGCCCACTCTTGATCGAAGCGACATGCAACCAGGTGAATCAGGATGGTGGCTATACCGGCCTCACGCCTGCTCAGTTTAGGGAATACGTGCATAGCCTCGCAAAGGACATGCGTTTTCCTGCCGCGCGTGTGATTCTGGGCGGAGACCACCTTGGACCGAATCCATGGCGAACCAAGCCCGCTTCAATCGCCATGGAGAAAGCTTGCGCGATGGTTTCTGCCTATGCAGAAGCCGGCTTCAGCAAGATTCACCTCGACGCGAGCATGTCCTGCAGCGACGATCCTCAAGCGCTTGCGAATGAAGAAATCGCGGAGAGGGCGGCACGACTCTGCGAAGCAGCAGAATCGGCGGTAGGGAACTCAACGGACAAGCCGGTGTATGTCGTTGGGACCGAAGTGCCGACTCCGGGTGGGGCGCAGGAGGAATTGGAGATCGAAGTCACTTCGACAGCGAGCCTTCGAGAGACACTCGAAGTGCACCGTCTGGCATTCTCACGAAGGAACCTCTTGCCGGCATGGAAACGCATCATCGGGGTTGTCGTTCAGCCGGGGGTCGAGTTTGGAAACGAAAGCGTCGCGGACTACATCCCCGAGAAGGCTTCGGAACTAACTAAGTCAATTCTGCAACATGACGGCATCGTCTTTGAGGCTCACTCTACGGATTATCAAACTCCAGAGTCGCTTCGGCAGCTGGTCAGCGGACATTTCGGCATTCTTAAAGTCGGCCCCGAACTAACGTTCACGATGCGGGAGGCAATCTTCGGATTGGCTCGCATCGAGGAGGAATGGATTGTCGGCGAACGACGCTCGAACATTCGAGCTGTCATCGAGCGAGTGATGATTGAGCATCCGGAAAACTGGAAGGGCTACTACCATGGCGACAACCACACGGTGCGTGTGGCGAGGGCGTACAGCCTCAGTGACCGAATCCGCTATTACTGGCCCAACGCCGAGATATCCGAAGCCCTTGCTCTGCTGCTTCAGAATCTCGAGGAAAATCCGGCACCACTGCCTCTCGTCGCCCAATACCTGCCTCGCGAGGCTGAAGCTATTCGCGCTGGAGCGATCCGCAATAATCCGACGGCTATGATTCATCACAAAATACGAGAATCGCTGTCGCGTTATGCGGAGGCTTGTGGGCTGGCACTTCACCGGTAACGAAGCGGGATGCGCGCTGACGTCGACAAAAACGGCAACGGCCAGCAAGAGCCGGATTCTTTGGATATCATCAAGCAACTGTGCAGCAGAGGATTACATAAGCATGGACGCCAATATAGATCGTGATCCGGCTGCCCCAGGTCTTCGGCGCACGCTGAAGCTCCACCACCTGATTCTCTACGGCATTATTATCATTCAGCCGACCGCTCCGATGAGTATCTATGGAGTGGTCAGCAATGCCGCCCGTGGGCATGTTGTCACCACAATCCTGATTGCGATGGTCGCCATGCTGTTCACCGCAGTGAGCTACGGCAGAATGGCGCGCGTCTACCCAAGTGCTGGATCGGCTTACACATATGTCGGCAAGGAAATTCATCCGCTGGCGGGGTATGTGGTTGGCTGGGCCATGCTCATGGACTACATGTTGAATCCAATCATCTGTGCGATCTGGTGCAGTGCCGCTGCGCAAAATATTCTGCCGCAGATTCCCTATGCGGCGTGGGTGATCGCCTTTGTTCTTGTCTTCACGGGGCTTAATTTGCGTGGCGTGCAAACATCGGGTCGCGTTAACGCCCTATTGGCGCTCGGCATGAGCATCGTAGTGGTCATCTTCATTGCTGCCGCAGTACGTTACATCGCTCTGATAGCGCGGCCTGTCGGGGGGCAATGGCTCTTGCCGTTTTACGATCCCGCGACCTTCGCTCCCGGCCGCCTGTTCCACGGAGCCTCAATTGCTGTTTTGACCTATATCGGTTTTGACGGTATCTCAACGATGTCAGAGGAAGTGGAGAACCCGCGCCGCAACATTCTGCTGGCTACTGTTCTTACCTGCTTTGCAATCGGAGTGCTGTCGGCCATTGAAGTGTATCTGGCGCAGCTTGTGTGGCCGGCGCGCACGCCCTTTCCTGCCTCGATGGTTGATACCGCCTATGTGGAAGTTGCGCATCGCGTCGGTGGCAACTTCCTTTTTCAGTTACTCAATGCGACCCTGTTGATTGCAAATATGGGCTCTGGCATCGCGGCGCAATTCGGTGCAGCACGTCTTCTTTATGGCATGGGGCGCGGAGGCGCGCTTCCAAGACGATTCTTTGGTGTCGTGAGCTCCAAGACAAGAATTCCGCGCAACAATGTGTTGCTGCTTGGCGCAGTGACGCTGGCGGGTGCTTTTCTGCTGACATTTGAAAGGGGCGCGGAGCTGCTGAATTTCGGCGCGTTCATTGCGTTCATCGGCGTGAATGCGGCGGCACTTATTCACTATAAGTTCCGCTCACAGGAAAAGGTTGCGTTCCCCGTATTGGTTCCACTCTGCGGCATTCTTGTGTGTACGTTTATCTGGCTCAACCTCGGCGTCAACGCCAAAGTCCTTGGCGCCGTGTGGGTCGGCGTTGGACTCCTCTTCTACCTCGTAACGCGAAAAAAGACGAATCCTACGGCCGAAGAGTGGTCGATATGAGATAAGTAAGTCCACCTGAAGTGGATCTGTGAGCGGCTAGGTTTGCTCCAATGGGCCGCACTCGCCGGCACCGACGCACAACTGAAATCACGCGGATCGAAATCCCCTCCAATCGAACTGCTAGTTGGTCCATTCGAGCGCCGCTGCCAGCAATACCTCGGCAGTGCGCAACACAGAATCGAATTCGACATATTCATCCGGGTTATGCGCACCGGCGCCGCATGGTCCGAACAGCAGCGTCGGAATTCCGAAGTCGCGATGTATCAGCCCGGCATCGCACGGGTACGGCGCGGCGGTGATCTCCGGCTTCCGCCCGAGCACCGAGGCTGCACTTTCGGCCATGCAGCGAGTCCAGGGATGATCGGCGGGCAGTTCGTGACCCAATAACGGTGCCCCAATCAGAGGTGTCCACTGGATTGGGTATTTGCGGAAGAATGCGTCGTTCGCTTCGAACTGCTCAATAGAATTCTTGATGCCTTGGATTACGCCGTTGACATCTTCCTCCGGCAGGAATTGAAAGTACACGCGCACGGTAGCCCGGGATGGCACGCTTAGCGGGGTCTCCGGCTCGAGCGAATTCGCTTGCACCGCCAATACCTGTACTGGGACCGGGTCGGGAAACGAGGCATATACGCCCTTCGACTTGATCTTGGCTCGCTTCTTGGCGCATGCGTCGACCCATCCCAGAAGACGCCCGATTGGAACCGCTGGGCTCATCACCTGGGCCTTAGAAAAATAGGTCGCGGAGTCTCCGGCCTCGACCGACAAGTCGACGACAAATCCTCCTCGGGTCCCCCGATAGATATCAAGTTGCGTGCCTTCGGGAATAACGCAGGCATCTGCCCCGCCGTCCCGGATGCGCGCCGCAATCGTTCCGCCACCTCCACCCCATTCTTCGTCGACCACGGATTCGAAGACGATGTCGCCTCCGGTCTTAATGCCGGCTTTCTTGAGTGCGCAAATCACAGCCGCATTGGCCACGACTCCTCCCTTCATATCGAAGGATCCCAGGCCATGAATGCGGCCGCCCCGATCGACTCCAGACCACGGCGAGCGAGACCACGAGACTTTCCCAGCCGGCACCGTGTCCATGTGGCCGTTCAGTAGCAGGCTTTTGCCACGGCCCGACCCATTCAGCCTCGCGCTGAGATTATTCCGCCCTCGATATGTGCGGCTCTTCCTCACCAGCAGACTTTCCGATTGTTCGATAAATTCGGTCGAATATAGATTCGAGTGCACGCCATGTGCCCGGAAAAAGGCGTGAAGCACCCGCTGCGCCGGCGATTCGTTTCCGCCCGGTGGGATGGCCACACTATTCGTCCGGACCAGATGTTGCAGTAATCGCTTCAGTTCGCCGTGAAGAGGCTGAACCAGTTTGCGGGCGGTGTGCGAGGCGTCGAGGCTCATGGAGTGCGGTCCCCTTGTATATTTCCAGTTGCAAAACATCTTTCGAATGCCTTTTACGGCCGACAGCGCGTCCAGCGTCGACACCAACGCAACGAAACGAAATATAAAGAAAGGAGCCGGTCCTCGACTTCGGCCGGGCGGGTAGATGTCGCTTCCCGTTATGACGAGTAGGAGGCTCCTCCACGCCACCTGCGCCCGTTCGAAGGTCTGAAGTGTGCCTTAAACGCTTGGACGCCCGCTTATATCCCGCAACTTGCAGAAGGCCTGCGTTCTTTTTTGCTTGACAACTTGGGCCAATAAATCGTAAAAAAACAGACACGAATGAAACATATCACAATCGATTGAAACAATGACCGTCCAAAACAAAGGCAAGCAGACGTAGGATTTCACGAGGCCAGACGGAATTTCAATTAAGTGGGGGCAGCACAAATGAGATCAGCAAATAAAAGCCCGAATGCCGTACGTCAATTCTTCAACCGCACACGATTCATGCCGGCTTCGCTGTTGTTCCTGGCGACCCTCGTACTTGGTTCGTGGACAACGACAGCGTTTGGCCAGTACACCACCGCCAGGCTCAGCGGCACAGTGCAGGACAAGTCCGGTGCTGCGGTTCCAGGGGCGACCGTAACGGTCGTGCAAGGCGGAACTGGATATAAGCAGCAGGTCAAATCGGGGGAAGCGGGTGAATACCTGTTTCCGAGCTTGCCGGTTGGCACGTATCAGTTGACGGTTGAAATGACCGGCTTCAACACCTACGTGCAAAAAGACGTCGATTTGCAAGTCGGGCAGGCCGCCAGCCAGCAGGTCACCTTGGCGGTCGGGGCGATCACCCAAGAGGTCACAGTACAGGGAAGTTCGAACCAGGTGACCACTGACGACCCAGCCGTCTCGTCGGTTATCAATCAAAAGAGCATCGAAAGCCTGCCGCTGAACGGGCGCGAGGCGCAGCAATTGGTCTTTGTCGTCCCGGGCGCAGTTGATGTCTCAGATCAGAACTGCGGCGCAAATTGCGAAGGCGGCGTTCTTCCTGGTGAGCAATATGCCAAAGTCAATGGCGGCGGATCCAACGGAGTCTATTACTTATTGGATGGTGTGGATTACAACGATATGTATATCAACGCCAATCTACCGTTCCCCAGCCCTGATGCCTTGCAGGAGTTTAACGTACAAACCAATAACATGAGCGCGGCTTACGGAAACGCCACGGGCGGGGTTGCGAATGTCATCACCAAATCTGGATCCGATAAGATTCATGGCGATGTTTTCGAGTATCTTCGCAACTATGCGATGGACGCCAAGAACTACTTTGCTGACTCTCCAGATCCATTGAAGCAAAATCAGTTTGGAGCGACCATTGGCGGCCCTATCTTGAGGGGTAAGCTGTTTTATTTCGGCTCTTATCAAGGCACACGCCAAAGTACCTCCAACAATGGCCAGATATCCCAGGTGCCCACCCAAGCTGAGCGTAACGGAGATTTCTCGGCTCTTCTCCCGGGTACTGTATTGACGAACCCCAACCCGCTCTCTCCCTACCAATTCGACAGCAATAACCAGATCGATCCAGCCGCATTCGATCCAACCGCGCTCTATCTGCTGAATCACATCCCAATTCCGAACGACTCAGCCTCGGGGAATCCAAATCAGCTGATCTATAACGGCGCTCCATCCATCCAGAAAACTGACGAGTACCTGGTCAAAATCGATTACATCCTTGGCAAGCATCATCTCAGCGGCCACTATTTTCAACTCAATTACAATATCCCGGTTATCGGTTCACCTTCGGACAATATTCTTGCGAGCAACAATGAAGATCCACAAAAGCAGAGCTTGAAGAACATCAGCATCGTGGATATCTACTCGATCTCGCCGAATACTCTTCTCAATAGCTATTTCGGACTGACAAGGAAGACCGGATTGACTGAGTCGCCGGCGCCCTTCAATATCGCTCAGGCCGGCGCGAAAATTTCTCAACCCACCAACTTTCCGGCGACCCTGAATGTCAATGTAGACGGAGAGTTTTCTATTGGAGAACAGCCTTCTCCCGGAACCTGGAATCACAGCGATATTTCCCTTCGTGAAATCCTGACCATGGTGAGAGGAAAGCATGAGCTTCAGGTAGGCGGCGAATGGGAGCACATGAATCTTCCCATGGGAAACTCATACCAAGCCGATGGCAACTACTCCTTCGGCGGCAATCTGAGTGGAGACAATCTCGCAGACTTCATGCTGGGAGCCGCGTCCAGCTTTACCCAGGCAGGGGGCTTGTATCTGGATTTTAGCGGAAACATCTGGAGCGCCTTCGTTCAAGATAACTGGCACGCGACTCCGCGGCTCACTGTGAGCGCCGGTATACGGTGGGATCCGTTCTTCCCCTACACAGATAGCGAGGGGCGAGTTGGATGCTTTGTTCCTGGAGCGCAATCGACACGCTATCCGAACGCGCCTCAGGACCTGATTTTCGGCGGCAGCAATCACGACGCCGGATGTCCCGCATCCTCCATCTTCAACAACTTGAGCAACATTGGCCCGCGCATCGGCTTTGCCTATAAGTTGACGTCCGATGCCAAGACAAGCATCCGCGGTGGGGCGGGATATTATTACCAGCCGCCCAATGGGGTTGCATTTGAAGACGTCGTCGGCATTCCTCCATTTGCTCCGATCGTGAATATTACCAACACAAATTTCACAGATCCGTATGGAGCAGCAGGGGTAGCGGATCCTTTTCCGGAATCGTTCGGGCCAATCAACCCAGGCGCCGATGCCACGTTTCCCCAGAACATCGCCTTTACTCAGATTTTCGACAGACACTTCCGCCTTCCTCAGATGCTGATGTACAACCTGACATTAGAGCGCGAGTTTGGCCGTGGTTGGTTCACGCGAGTCGCATACGTAGGAAATCAGGGTCGTCATTTGGGTGGCACCGGAGATCAGGAGGCAGGGCTGCTGCAACTGAATCCATCTGTCTATATTCCGGGGGAGTCGACAGAGGACAATATTCAGTCGCGTCTACTCTATCCAAACTACGGATTCATCGGCTCCATCAACTCCGGGGTCAACAGCAATTACAACGCCGGCCAGATCAGCTTCGAAAAGCGCCTGAGTTACGGGCTTTCTTTCCAAACCAATTTCACGTGGTCCCATGCTCTCAATAACTACGGCCCCAATGGGCAACAGGGAATATTTGGCATCTACGGCATCAATACCTGCGGTTGTGGCCGTTCTCTTGATTACGGTCCCGACGCAGGAGACGATAACAAGGTCTTTAGATTGTCTGGCAATTACGCTTTTCCTCACGCCCGGTTCAAAGGCGTCGTGGGTACGGTAGTCAATGGATGGAACCTGAGTTTCCTTACGAATTGGCAATCGGGATTTCCGTTTACGGCATTTGCGGAAGACGATAACTCTTTTTCCGCGATGGGAAATGACCGCCCAGACATTACAGTGCCCAACATCTCACAGACCAAGCTGAGTACTGGTCGCTCTCATGCAGAGTTGATCAACGAGTGGTTCAACACTGCCGATTTCGTCCCCAATGCGATCGGCACATATGGAAACATCGGCAAGAACTCTCTTCGCGGTCCGAGGCTCTTCAATACGGATGTGGCTCTCTTGAAAACAGGGAAGGTCAACGAACGCATCAACTATGAGTTCCGCGCGGAGTTCTACAACACATTCAACAATGTCAACTTTGGCGCTCCCGATGCCGGACTTCAGGACAGCGATTTTGGGCAAATTACCTCTGCCGGAGACCCGCGAATCCTCCAGATGGCGCTGAAGCTCATGTTTTAACCAGCCTCTAGCTAATCAGGGTGCCGGCAGATATGGAAGTGCGACACGACTTGCATATCTCCCGGCACTTTGGCGCTTGAAGACAGTACGATATTTACTCGGGGGATGAATGGGCTGCGTAAGACCAAGAACCACTCCCGAGATACAGAAGAGATTCCGGCGCACACTGTCGACCGCGGGATTATTGCCCACTCTGTTGGGGATGGTGGCAGTTTCCGGGTATGCCCAGGTCAGCAAGCCTTACGTGGAGGAAGTGCTGGCGCAGCCTTCACGGGATGTTCCGTCAAGGGAGTATCAACTGCAGGAATTCTTATTGAAGCGGATTCCTCCGCTGCCCATTCCCACTACACCTGCATTGTGGAGCGCGGAAGAAGAGCGCGTGCGCACACACGTTCTCTACGACATTGCATATCACGGCTGGCCCCGTGAGTGGATCGACGCGGCTCCGAAATTCGAAGAAGTAGGGACGATAGAAACGAGCCACGGATATCGGATTCGCAAATTGCGCTTTGAAGTCGTGCCCGGCTTCCATTCAACTGCGCTTCTCTATGAGCCCACAAAAATTGTAGGTCGCGTCCCCGCGATTCTAAATCTGCTCGGACATGAGCCGGACGGGATCGCAGTGGAATATGAACAGAAGCGTTGCATCAATTTTGCCAAGCGCGGCATCATCGCGCTGGACGTTGAGTTTATCGGCTTCGGAGAACTCACAAATCCGGAAAACGCACACGATTTCGCTTCCGAGCTGAATCTGGTCGGTTCCAACGCGCTGGGGATCTTTTATCTCTCCATGCGGCGAGGGCTGGATTACCTGAGCGGATTGTCGGAGGTCGATACAACTCGGATCGGCGTGACCGGGCTTTCCGGAGGTGGATGGCAGACTGTAATACTGGGCGCTCTGGATCCGCGCGTCGCGGTCGCAGTGGAGGTGGCCGGAATCGGCTCGCGCGAGTCGAACCTTACCCATCCGATAGATACCGATGAAATTGAAGAGGACGCGCCTGACTTGATGCAGCGCGAGGACTATCCTGAATTCCTTGCGATACGGGCACCTCGCCCCACGATGGAGATCCATAACGGCACGGATAGCTGTTGTTTTCGGGCGTCTTTGGTAAAGCCTTACCTATACGATCACGTCAAACCGTTCTTCCAGTTATACGGGGCTTCCGACAAACTTGCGTGGAGCGAGAATCTTGACCCAGGGAGCCATAACTATCAGTTAGATAACAGGCAGCAGGCCTACCGCTTTTTCAGTACACATTTCAAATTGCCAGTATTGGAAGGCGAGATCTTCAGCGACGATGAGATTCAGACACCGCAAGAACTTGCGATTGGAGTGCCCGCCGATAATCTGACCTTTGTGACCCTGGCACGAAAGTTGGCGGGGCAGATAGAGCGCGAGCCAGTTCCGGAGGATGATACGGCGCGCCAGGTCTGGGCGAAGGCCCAACGCGAGAAATTGAAATCCGTCGTGCGCTACACGCCGGTCTCTGTAGTCCGGACGTTACCCGTAGATAACGACAAGCGCTTCGATTTTCGAACATTAGCTTATCGTTTTGATTTCTCAAACGAGCTTAGCGCAAGCGGAATCTTGTTTCGGGAAAGTGCTGCTCCTGAAAATGCGCAGCCGACGATCGTGCTCGATGATAAAGGCTTCAAGGACGCCGGCGATATCGTGGCTCGGCATGTCGATCGCGGGGAACAAGTGTTAGCCCTAGACCTGCTATTTAATGGTGACCCATTCCCCGATCGCGTGTCCTGGGAATTACTGGCAGATAGTAGTGGTGCTCGACCCTTAGGGCTGGAGGTCGCGCAACTAGTAGCCGTAGCAGAGTGGCTTCGCACTACGACAGGTCATCCAGTGCAGGTGGAGACTGACGGAATTCGTAACCAGGTCATCGCCCTGACAGCTTCTGCCATCGCACCGGAGGATTTTTCCGCTGTCGTGAGCCGGAACGCCATGAAGTCTCTGGTCTACCTGATCGAAACGCCGGTTCCGTTTCGCTCCGCTCCAGAGCTCTTTTGTCTCGATCTTTATCGCGACTTCGACATAGCTACTCTTGCAGCGCTTGCGGCCCCTGGAAAGATATCCACGGTCAATACCTTAGAGGCAAGACATTGATTGCTCGCGGAGATCCTCTTTGAGGTTTTCCCTCTAGAAACTTGGACGCAAACCAACAGCACCAAAGGGCTCAGGGCCTGGAGCGACAACTCATTGAGGAAGAAATGACACCACAGTTTTGGAGATGCGCTTTGCTGGCGGCTGTCGTAGTCTCCATGGCTTGGCCTGGCAGGAGCGCTACTGCTCAGCCGACGCCTTCTTCGCAGCAATCGGATACAGGCTTCCGCCCCGCAGAGTTGAAGGCCTTTGCCGCATTACGCCCGATCGACGCCCATACGCACATCTATCTATACGATCCTGCTTATGTAGCGTTCCTGAATAAGCTGAATCTAAGCTCGCTTGACATCATCGTGGTGTCGGACAATGGCGATCCCGAGCGCAAGGACCTTGCCAAAGAAAGCCATGACGTGTTCGAGCTGGTTCGCAACAGCCGCCAGCGCGTCTATGCCTGCACGACCTTTGATGCGTATCGCTTCAACGCTCCCGACTTTGCCGCCAACGCGATTGCCGGCATCGATCAGGCATTCAAAGACGGGGCTGTCGCGGTGAAGCTTTGGAAGAACGTCGGCATGGAGATCAAGAACACGAAAGGCAAGTACATTCTTCCCGACGACCCAGCGCTTACCCCGATTTACCGTGACATCGCGGCGCATCACAAAACGCTGGTCATGCACATCGCCGATCCGGACACGGCTTGGCTGCCGCCGACGACCAAGGCGCCAGATACGCGTTACTACCAGGAGCATCCAGAGTGGTACATGTACCGGATCGCGGGCTCGCCATCCAAGAACCAGATTCTGAATGCACGTGACCATGTGCTGGATCAGAATCCCGACTTGAAGATCGTGGGCGCGCACCTGGGTAGCATGGAGAGCGACTTTCTGCGACTCGCCGCGGATCTCGACCGGCACCCGAACTTTGCAGTCGATCTCACCGCGCGTATGCCTTACATCATGATGTTGGACCGGAACCAGGCGATAGCATTCCTTACGAAATATCAGGACCGGCTGATCTATGGCACGGATGATACGGCATATCCCGGAGCAGATATCGCGCAGGTCGTCCGCGAGGAGGAGAATGACTACGCGCGTGACTGGCGGTTCCTCGCTACCGACGCCAGGATCTCTTCCCACGGAATTGAGACGCGCGGTCTCGCGCTTCCTGAGAGTATTCTGCGCAAGATTTATCACGACAACGCCGTGCGTTGGTATTCACTGGATGTAACAGCGCAATAAAGAGGCGCTGCACGGGGTATCGTTGGCGACTCGTCGCACCGATGGCTCCGAGTCCGATTCCCGTTCTTCGAAAGCTTTGTTTCTCCCTGCGAGTTTCTAGACTTCCTGATGAAGATTCGGGCGCAGCGTCAGAGAGCCGTCTTCGTTCAATTTCTGGCGGCAGGCCCACCGCACCGGATAGCGCACGCCTTTGACCTCGATCTCCGCTTTCAGCTTCAGTCCTTGCCACTTGATGCCTGCAGGCAGCACGAACTGTGCCTGGCGAATCTTGCCCGACAACGGATAGCCGGCATCGAGGCATCCGCTCTTGAGCGGCCGGCCATCCTGATCGTCAACCGTGACGCGCAGAACACCGGGAACGCCCGCGATGCCATCGTTGGCGAAGCCGATGATGAGGCCGGTATAGGAGGCGTCCTGATAGGCCCAAAGGAAGGACGGCCGCACGCGATAGCCGATGTGGCGATGGATGTGATCAAACTGCGCCGGGAAGGCCTTGTAGTAGTCAGCGAGGTTTTGCGCATTAATCTGGTGAAAATTCCAGAGCGACCAATAATTCGCGCCAATGTCCATTACGTGCGCAATCATGTTTTCAGCCGGAGAGATGCCATCGGGACTGAGTTGCGCGTTCGGAGGTTTACCGGGAAGTCCCTGCTCGAGTAGGGCTGCAATCCAGGGCGGACGATTGCTGAGAGCTTCGATCTGTTCATTTTCGATAAAGATCGTATCGCTGCGAATCCAGTTATTGCTGCGGACCGTGCGATCGAGCAGTTCGGAGTTACCCACACGGCTGAAGTCTGGCTGCGTGTTGGTGAGCAGCGGCGTCTTCGTAAAATGCTCGAGCTGAACCTCCAGCATGTTGACCCAGGTACGTTCGGCGGTCTGATAGTCGGGAAACGGATTGTTGCTGAAAGGCCAGGTGTGACCTTCACCCCAGAAGCCGTACATAAAGGTGTCGATGAATTCGACACTGGAATTTCCGTTGAATTCATCTGCCATGGCGCCGACCAGTTCGCGAAACGCCTGCTGAAAGAAAGGATCATCGAACCGCGGCTGATAGCGTCCGTACGGATTGTTCAGAAAGCGTTGCGCGGCGGCCTGGTCCCCAGTGCCGTTCAGCACGAGATCGACCTTGGGAACGCGCTCGAGCACGAAGTCGGGTAGCGCGGGAGAGTGCGTGTAGTCCGGCGCGCTCATCTGCACGCGCAGGCCGATGCGCTTGTTGTTCTTCTTTGCCAAATCAAAGACGAGCTTTAGATAGTCGGGCAACTCGAGCCGTCCCGGGCGCGGTTGCACCTCTCGCCACGTCGGGCGAATGTAGAGCAGATCGCCGAGAGGGAAGCGGACGAGGTCTTCGATGGCCTGTGAGACGTTGTCGGACTTGATCTCATCCGTTCCCATGTCGGCCGTGATGTAGGTGACGAGGCCCTTGCCATAGTTCGGCACCGGGTCATCCGACGGAATCGTCGTCATGACCACTTCGTCGCCGGGGATGGCGGCATCCGGTGAATATTGCGGAAATGGGCCCTGGTTCAGGCGATCGCGCACCTCGGGTCCTGAGCCGAAATCGTACTTTTCCCAGTTGTGCGCGCGAATCGTAGCATGCGCCCGGTTGGACCCAAGACCGAGGGCGGCGCTTGCAGCCATACCGGTTTTGAGGAAATCTCTGCGCTGCATTGAGGCTCTCCTTTAGTGATACTCACAACAACACTACTTACACAATCGCGCGAGGCGAAGATAATCCGAGTTACTCAACAGGATCCGAGAGCCGCATCAGTCCGAAACTCTCAGGAGCGTGGAAGGTTTTCTGCATCGTGGGCCGCCACATTACCGCGACGCGGCCGGGCTCTGCACCCTCGGTCCGATAGAGGTTGATGCGGAAAGTCTGGCCACGACGCGGAGGATCACTTTCGAGTGCGGCAAATGGAATGCGCATTGCCCCATACCAGATCTTCGCGGCGGTATCGACGCGGGCAGCGACCTCGAAACCCGAGTTCCAGACCCAGCCGTCTTCGTGATGCGGCTTAGCCAGATCAATATCGAGATCCAGCCATTCGCCCTGAGGCGAGATTTCGAATTCCTTGTAGCGCCGGATGTTTTCGAAGTCCGAGCCGATGAAGACTTCGGCCACGTCCCAGTCCCAGAGCCGGAAGGTTTCGGATGCGGGATGCGGCGATGGGTTCAGATAGAGTTCGTCGTACGGGCAGATAAAGAGGAAGTACAGAGACTTCTCGGTCCAGCGCGAACGAATTTCGGTCTGGTAACGTGAGTGGAGCTCGCCATTGCTCCCGCGTTCGGCAAAGACAGGCCGAGCTTCACGCCAGAATGCGAGCGTAGGATTGGTCTCTAATGGGACGTCCCGTAGGGCTCGGGCGCTCTCAAAGACCGCGCTCTGAGCCGGCG
>JBATYG010000022.1:0-8966 GCA_049673945.1 Occallatibacter sp. | reverse complement strand
GACCGGAGTGGCGGGATTGGCGCTCACACGGGGCCGGATGAAGGTATTGCCGATGACAAAGTTGCCATTGCCGATGGAGTGCGAGTCGACCGCGTTCATCTGATCGGCAAGGATGAGAGAGGACGTGGCAAGCTTTTCGTCGTGAAATTCGGGGACTGTCAGAGCGCGTCCGTAAAGCCCGACGTGATCAGGATTGTTCACGTCCTTGATAGCGATGTCGAGGCGGTAGAGACCGGGAAGCAGCGGCAGGGCCTTCCAATAGACAGACGGACGATCGAGCGACTTCTGCAGCAGCTCGGCGGGCTGCTCGACTTCGACCGTGTCCTCCTGCGTCTGAACGGTTTTGTGCATCAGCGTGGTGACTTTGACGAGGATGTCCACAACGCCCTTCGCAACGCCGTCTTTTGTCACAAAGGTGATGTCGCGATTCTTGATCTGGACCGTAATGGGGACGAGAACCGTATTGTCGGTCACTTTCACGAAATCCGTTCGCACGTCGAAGGGAAAGATGGGTCCGCTGATCAGCTTGTGCTCGGAGATGAAGTTGTCGAGATCCTTGAATTTCACGGGAGGAGGCGCGAAGAGCTTTGCCGCGAGCTCGATCCGGTCAAATTGCTTTGTTTGCTGCCCGGAAGACATCGGCCCGGTACCGAGACTCTCAATTCCGCCTTTGAACCTGTCAGCCTTCTTGGCCTGGCCCATTTCTTCCGCCTGGGTCAAGCCCATACCCGGCACGTGCAGCAGGGCATCCTTTTCGCTGCGGTCGATGGTGAAGTGATAGTCGCCGCACATGCAGGTGTCAACGAATTCGATATCGATGTTGTCACCGACGCCCTCGAGATAACGGTAGTGCCAGGTTTCAAATGGAAAAGTGGAAGTCTCGCCGCCGCCTTCATCTACAGGCCGGTTATATGCGCCGCCGGAGGGATGGCTTTCAATGGAATCGGGTGCGCCGAAGGAGATATAGATATGGCCGCGATCTGTCTTCCAGCCGGGCTTGCCTGCCGCATAGTGTTCGTTGGCGTAGGCGATGCGGCGATAGTGCTCTTCGCGGAACTCGTTGTCAGGGGAATCCGGATTGGGATTGCGGCGTAGCCAGAACTGTTCGATGAAGGCATCGCGCTCTTCGTCGTTGCTCAGGTTCTTGAAAGCCTTGCGTTCCTCGTCGGAGATGATGTAGGCCACGTCCTGGTCGAGCCAGGTTTTATAGGCGCCTTTCAACTCCTGCCGGACGGCTTTCTGCGCCTTGAGCTGGTCGCTGTCGCTGCGCTGCCTCTTGAGCGGATCGATGGTCTGATCCTGATACTGATCGGCGGACTGGGCAGACGGCTCAGTCGACTGCTGCGCGTGCAACCCAGCCAGGGGAATGAATGTTACGCCGCACATCAGTGCAGCAAATAGGACGCTACGACCGCTCAACATCATCAGCCTCAAAACTCCTGCGATGCCCTATTTTACGAGTCCCCGGGCGGGGCAAGCAAGGCGCCCGACACGGTTTCGCCCATCCCATTTGACGCTGGAAGCGGGCGAAGGTAACCACCTCGACCCAAATGGTTAAGGGCCATTTTCCTATGGGCAGAGCGGTTTGAGACGATGCCGGAGGATATCCGTCCAGTGAAAACAGGCCAACTTTCAGTGGAAAATGAAGAAGGCGGAACTGGATAAAGAACCTGGATGAACAACAGATCGGGTCGGGCAAGAGCTCAAGAAACGGGGGCTCCTCGCTATTGGAGGCTCTTGGAGGCTCCGGGGCGGCGCGGGGCAATTTTGAAAGTGTGTACCTCGGATTCGGGAACCGCTCCGGCAAGGATTACGTAGACTAAACTGGGAGAAGCCTGGAGCATCCATCGCACATGAAGAAGATTCTTTTGATTGTTCTCGCCGTAGTAGTGACTGCTGGGCTTGTTGCCTTCATGGTCTTTAAGCAGCAATCGGGTTACACGAAGGTGATGACCGCAAAGCTGGTGCGGCAGGATCTGACTACGGTGGTCAGCGGGACGGGACAGATCATTCCGAAGACCTATGTGAATCTTGGCGCCACGGCCATGGGCAGAATCACGCACCTCTATGTAAAAGAGGGCGACCACGTGAAGAAGGGGCAGCTTGTGGCCACGGTTGAGAACGTGGCGCAGGAGGCTTCAGTGGCGGGGCAGGCCGCCGCCATCTCCGCTGCCAAAACCGACATCGCCTCGTACATTGCCGCGGAGAAGACTGCCGAAGCGAATGTGGAGCACGCCCAGGCAGATCTGGAGCAGAAGAAGCTGGACTGGGACCGCGCCCAGGGCCTCTACAAGGCCGGAATCATGGCGAAGCAGGACTACGACGCCAAGAAGGCTGCCTATGATACCGACGTGGCGTCAGTGGCGCAGGCGGTTGCCGGCCTGAACCAGGCAAAAGCGCAGACGGCTTCAGCCCGTGGCCACCTCGAGACGCAGCAGGCCACGCTGCGCGCCAACCAGAATGCGCTGGAGCTGACCAAAGCGATTGCGCCTTTCGATGGAATCGTGACCAACCAGCCGGTTCGAGAGGGCGAAACAGTTGTCGTGGGCATCCAGAACACGGAGGGCTCGACCTTCATGACGATCGCCGACATGAGTGTGGTCACCGCCGAAGTGAAGGTCGACGAGACGGACATTGTGAATGTCCGGCTTGGACAGCCGGCCGATGTCACGGTGGACGCAATCCCTGGAAAAGTGTTCAAGGGACACGTGACACTGGTAGGCGACCAGGCGCTGCTGCGGTCAACCGGCGTGGCCACATCGCAATCGACGACGGGCACGGAAGAAGCGAAGGACTTCAAGGTGGTGGTCACGCTCGATTCCCCGTCGGATGAACTGCGGCCGGGTCTTTCAACCACCGCCAAGATCACGACGGCTCACAAGAGCGACGTGCTGGCGCTGCCGATCCAGGCTCTGACGATGTACGCGCCGCCGGCTCCGGGCGCAAAGGACGGCAAGGTAGAGGCGGCGACGACGTCGGGCTCGACGCCCGCGCCCACGGAACAAGGCGTCTTTGTGATGGACAAGGATTCACACGGCAGGCAGCGCGCCCGGTTCATTCCCGTGACAACGGGTATCACCGGATCGACGGACATCGAAGTTGTGAGCGGATTGACAGAGGGCCAGGAAGTGGTGACGGGACCGTACAAGACACTGCGCATCCTGAAGGACGGGGCATTGCTCAAACGGGATACACAAAAGCCTATTACGCTGCAGGCTGGAAACGCCTGAGGCGTGAACGGTGAAGTCGGTGGTAGAGCAGGCGTGTGGTACCGGGCCTGCTCGAGCCTGATCTTTAAATGCACTTTCAGCGGTAGTTGAAGGATGAGACTCGGATGGTTCTGAACAGTACGGTGACCGAGGTCGACAAGCAGCGTGCCGCGCCGCCGGAGAGCGACGTTATCGTCGTGGAGGACCTGTGGCGCACCTATGACATGGGCTCGGAACAGCAGGTGCATGCGCTGCGCGGCGTCTCCCTGCGCATGAAGCACAACGAGTATGTGGCGATCATGGGCCCCTCGGGTTCTGGCAAGTCGACGCTGATGAACCTGATCGGCTGCCTCGACACGCCGTCAAAGGGGCGCTACTGGCTGAATGGTCAATTGGTGAGCGAGCTGGACGATGACGAGCTGGCGCGCATCCGGAACAAGGAGATCGGATTTGTCTTTCAGACCTTCAACCTGCTGGCCCGCGCCAGCTCGCTGCACAATGTTGAGCTGCCCTTGATCTATAACGGAACGCCGGCGGCCGAGCGACTGGAAAGGGCGCGCATGGCGCTGGCCAACGTCGGGCTTGAAAGCCGCATGAATCACAAGCCGAACGAGCTCTCGGGCGGCCAGCGGCAGCGTGTGGCGATCGCCCGGGCGCTGGTCAACGATCCTTCGATCATCCTGGCGGATGAACCGACAGGCAACCTGGATTCAAAGACGGGCGTGGAGATCATGGCCCTCTTTGACCAGCTTCACGCCAAGGGAAACACGATCGTTCTGGTGACCCACGAGCCCGACATCGCCGAGTATGCGCACCGGGTGGTGCACATCCGCGACGGCGAGATCTTCTCCGATACTCCCTCGAAGCGGGTCGCGCGGGGAGCGGCGCTCAGTTAAATTCGGAGCAAGTTGAGAGCTACCTGGACCGGAGAGCTTCGAGCTTCTCCGGTTCAAGTTTTTTGTGCCTGCGCCGATATGTACCCTGTCGGCTCGCGCACAAAAGACGGGCCGAGGATGAGGGCCCATGGCGAGACTTACTCCAGATTCACTGCAGTTGCCCCGGCCTGCGGCCGAAGGGCCGCCCAGCGCTGCGCTTCGAGCACCGGGTATTCAGATTCAGCTCGCGGGCGGCAGTGGCGTGTGGCGCAGGCTGCTGCTGCAGGCCGAAGCGGTCGCTCCGAGGCTGTGGGCGGCGTTCATCGAAGGCGAAGAAGGCACGGGGAAAGAGACGCTGGCGCGCTGTCTGCATGCTCGGTCGCTCTTTGCACAGTCTGCCTTTGAGCGACACGATGCGCGGCGGTGGATCGTGACGCGCGGGGCGGCGCCGATTGAAGGATTCATCTATCTGGACCGCGTGGATGCGCTTTCTGTCGCGGAGCAGCGGCTTCTGTGGGAGGCGACGAAAAATCTGCCTGAGACTCCCCGGGGTGGTGGCTGCCTTGTTGCATCGTCGCGGGCGCCCTTCAGGCAGCTCATGAGCGAGGGCGCCATGATGCCGAATCTGCTGTTTCGGCTGGGCACGGTTCACTTTGCCGTTCCACCGCTGCGCGCCCGGCGCGAAGACATTGCGCCGCTGGTGCATTTTCTGCTCGATCGCGCCTCAAGGAGTCATCAACGGCCTCATGCGGTGCTGGCTCCGGGTGCACTGGCGCGGCTGATGCAGCACCACTGGCCGGGCAACGTGGCCGAGTTATCGACGGTGCTGGAATCCGCGCTTCTTGAAGCCACAGAGGGCGTAATCCGCGTGGAGAGCCTGCATCTGCCGGCCAGCGATCGGGTTCGGGCGGAGCCGACAGAATCGGGAGGCAGCAACTGCCTCGACCTGCACACCATGATCCGGCAGCATGTGCGCCATGTGCTGAACCTGAACCAGGGCAACAAGCTGCGGTCTTCGCGGCAGCTCGGCATCAGCCGTTCGACGCTGTATCGCATTCTCGGCAATGAATCTGTTCTTGGGCGCTGAGCAGAGAGGGTTGTGAGGGAGACGCCAAGCCGGCCCGCTTCAGCGCGGGTGGCTCAGGCGAAGCAGACCGCAGGGCCGGTCGACTAAACTCGAGGGAGAGATTCCTGCTGATTTCCCTGTCGAGGTTCGGTTACGTTGACAAGACATTTCTTTCTTTTTCTCGCTGGATTCGCGCTTCTTCTCCCTTCGTGGCAACCCGTGCTGCGCGCGCAGGCAGCTTCGGCGCCGGTTGAGGCTAGACGCAAGTCGCTCAACGATCTTTTTCAGGAGTACTGGGAAGCGAATCTGGAGCACTCGCCCGAATTTGCTTCGCAGATCGGCGACAAGCGCTTCAACGATCGGATCAGCGATTACTCGGAGAAGGCGGAGAACGAGTGGCTGGCGACGGAGCAAGGCTACCTGATGCGCCTGGCGACGATTGATCCCACCGGATTGAGCGACCAGGAAAAGACGAGCCGGGACCTGCTGCTGCGCACCTTTGCCGATGACGCCGAGGGCGCGCAGTTCAAGGAATGGGAGATGCCGATCAATCAGATGAGCGGCATCTACTCGACGTATCCCAATCTCGTTGCCCAGCTGAGCTTCACCAGCGTGAAGGACTATGACGACTGGATCGCGCGGCTGCGCGCCCTGCCGGCGGCCTTCGATCAGGTGACGACGAACATGTCGATCGGCATGGACGACAAGCGCGTGCCACCGAAGTTTCTGCTTGAGGAGGCTCTCGAAAATGTGAAGGAGCTCGCAACGCAGAAGCCTGAGGACTCGCCGCTCGCGATGCCGCTGAAGAAGTTCCCTGCCTCGATTCCGGCCGCGGAGCAGGAGCGCATCCGGACGGAGATGCTGGGCGTGATCGGCAAGCAGGTGTTGCCTGCCTACACGCGGTTCGCCCGCTTTCTTGAGGTGAGCTACATTCCCGCGGGCCGCAATGACCCTGGCATCTGGGCGCTGCCGGACGGCGCGAGCTATTACCAGTATCTGATCCGCCAGTCCACGACAACGGATCTGACTGCGGACCAGATTCACCAGATCGGCCTCGACGAAGTGAAGAAAGACGAAGCGGAGATGCTGGCAATCGCCCAGAAGCTTGGCTTCAAGGATCTGAAGAGCTTTGAGGCGAGCCTGAAGGACAATCCGAAGATGCATCCTGCCTCAGGCGAGGCCCTGGTGCAGGCGTTCCGCGATTATCTGACGCCAATGCAGGCAAAGTTGCCGCAGCTTTTTGGACGGCTGCCGAAGGCGCCTTTCGAGGTGGCGCCGGTGCCGGCGTATCTCGAGAAGACCGCGGCGCCGGCTTACTACGAGCCGGGAACGCCGGATGGAAGCCGGCCGGGACGGCTGCGCATCAACACCTACAACGCCAAAGAACGCAATCTCTATATCGTGGAAGACATGGCGTACCACGAGGGAATACCGGGGCATCATCTGCAGATCTCAATCGCGCAGGAGCTTAAAGATATCCCGGAATTCAGAAAGTATCAGGGGTACGATGCCTTTGTGGAAGGCTGGGCGATGTATTCCGAACATCTGGGCAAGGATGTCGGCTTCTACCAGGACCCTTACTCAGATTATGGACGATTACAGGGCGACATCTGGCGTGCGATCCGCCTGGTTGTCGACACGGGCATCCACTCGAAGAAGTGGACGCGGGAACAAGCAGTGCAGTATTTTCACGATCACTCCGCCATTGACGAGACCAGCGTGCAGGCCGAGGTGAACCGCAATATTGCGTGGCCTGGGCAGGCACTGGCGTACAAGATCGGCCAGCTTGAGATTCTCGAAATGCGCGACAAAGCAAAGAGCGCACTGGGATCGAAGTTCGATATCCGCGCCTTCCACGACGAGGTGCTGGACTCGGGAGCTCTTCCGCTGGACGTGCTTGCGGAGCGGATCAACACGTGGATTGGCACGCAAAAATGAGCCGCGGCGCGACCGCCGGAGGATTTTTGGCGGAGCGCACCGTAGCTTCACCAGCGCGTTTGCAGGTATTCTGAGACGTACTATTTTCCCAGAGCCCAGACAAGGAACCGAATGACCGAGATATCTGTTGAGGCCTCCGAAATTCCCGCGCAGTTGCCGAAGGTATCTGTCGCCGTTTTAGGCGCCGGCAAGATGGGTGGCATCCTGCTGCAGGCTTTTTTGAAGCAGAACCTTTTCGCCGCGGACCAGATTCACGCGACTGTAGCGCATGCGGAGAAGGCAGTGGCGCGTAGTGCGCAGTGGGGTGTGGACGTAAGCACCGACAACCTGGCGGCTGCGATGCAGGCAGACTTGATTCTGCTGGGTGTGAAACCTTTCCAGGTTCCCGATCTGATCGCGGAGATCAGGCCAGCGCTGACGGCGCAGAAGACGCTGGTTTCTTTTGCGGCTTCAGTGAAAACGCAGGCGATTGAAGAAGCGGCGGGACTGGATATTGCGGTGATTCGCGCCATGCCGAATACCCCTTCCGCGCTGGGCGCGGGCGCCGCGGGGTTGTGCCGCGGCCGCTTTGTGCGCCCCGAACAGATGCAGCTGGCGCAGCGCCTGTTCGAGACGGTGGGCCGCACAGTGGTGGTGGATGAGAAGCACATGGACGCGGTAACAGGCCTTTCAGCCTCGGGGCCGGCGTACATCTACATCATTATTGAAGCGCTCGCGGAGGCCGGGGTGAAGGTGGGGTTGCCGCGTGACACGGCGACCCAGCTTGCCGCGCAAACCGTGTATGGAGCGGGCAAGATGGCGCTTGAAACCGGCTACCATCCCGCACTGCTGAAGGATGAAGTGACAACTCCAGCAGGCTGCACGATTGACGGCATTCTGGAGCTTGAAGAGGGCGGCCTGCGGGTGACGCTGATCAAGGCCGTGATGCGGGCGACGCAGCGAGCCAAGGAGCTGGCGGCTGGGTAACAGTGCGGTTTCGGCCATTGCGCGCCCGGCCTGGCTGCCTTCGTATATCCCGGAGCTGCAAGGACTGAGGGGCCTCGCCGTGCTGGGCGTGGTGATCTATCACTGCCATCCCAGGCTGACGGGGACCTGGCTTTACTACGGCTCACTGTGGGGCTGGGCGGGCGTTAATTTATTTTTTGTGCTCTCAGGATTTCTGATCACCTGCATCCTGCTGGAGTCCAGAGAGAAGCCCCGCTACTTTCGGAACTTCTATGCGCGGAGAGGGCTGCGGATCTGGCCGGTTTACTTCCTGCTGCTGATCGTGACCTACCTCAATGCGCCATGGTTTGTGGGGGCGCCGGTGCTGAGCGCGGTCAGGTCGGCTCCGTGGCTGATCTACCTTTTCTATCTGCAGAACGTCTTTCACATCACTCTGCCGCCACCCGTCGGACCCACGTGGTCACTGGCGATCGAGGAGCAGTACTACTTTCTGTGGGCGCCGCTGGCGCGGTTTCTCCGCAGGCCCTGGATGCTGGCGACGCCGCTTTGCCTTGCGCTGGTGTGCTCACCGCTGATGCGGCGGGCACACTATCACTGGGCAACGCCAACCCACACACTGTTACACCTGGACGGTATCGCGATGGGGAGCCTGATTGCGCTGGGACTCTATCGCCTTCGCCTGCCGCGCCGGGCATGGCTGCTGCTGGGTCTTGCCTCTCTTGTGGCGGGGGTTGCCGCAGCGGGGTCGATCGCGGGAGGGACTGCCTATCTTGACACGGCCCTGGCGGTCGGTTTCGGGGGCGCGCTGCTTGCATCGGTCGCGTCAACAAGCGCTGGAAGCGCCGGCAAAACAGGAGTCCGCAATCCGCTGAACGCTGCTCTCGGGCGCGGACCGCTGGCCTTCTATGGGCGAATCAGCTATGGCCTCTACAT
>JBATYG010000021.1:0-5929 GCA_049673945.1 Occallatibacter sp. | reverse complement strand
GAGATGTTTCCCGTTGAGTGTGTTGCGCGAGGATATCTTGCGGGCTCCGGGTGGAAAGAGTACGTCGCAGAAGGCACCGTCTGCGGCATCGCATTACCCGCCGGTCTCAAAGACGGATCGCGCCTGCCCGAGCCTCTGTTTACGCCGGCAACCAAGAGCCAGGACGGAGCGCACGACGAAAACATCTCTTTCGAAGCCGCGGCGAAACTGATTGGCGCCGAAGCTGCAGCGGAACTCAGGCGTTTGACTCTTGCCATCTATCAAACGGCGTCGTCTCACGCTGAAGGATGCGGTCTGAGTCTCGCCGATACGAAATTCGAATTCGGCGTCACAGGGAACTGCATCACTCTGGCCGATGAAGTTCTCACGCCGGACTCTTCCCGATTCTGGGAGGCTTCCGCGTGGAAGCCCGGCGGGGCGCAGCCATCCTTCGACAAGCAGTTCGTTCGGGATTATCTTGAAAGCATCCACTGGAACAAACAGGCCCCGGCCCCGAGTCTTCCCGAAGATGTAGTGGAGAGAACTCTGGCAAAATATCTGGAGGCATTCCGCCGTCTCACCGGGCGTGCGCTGATGTTGTCGTGAGAGGACGAGGGCAACACCATGACGCTCGTTGACTGGATCATTGTTGTGGTACTGGCTGGGGCTGTGCTCGCGGGCCTCGCACAGGGTTTTCTTCGCTCGATCTTCTCGCTGGGTGGGCTTCTGCTGGGTCTCGTTGTTGCGGCGTGGAACTATCAGCACGTCGGCGGCATCATCAGCAAGGCCATACACAGCCGGGAGCTGGCCGATGCCATCGCTTTTCTGTTGATTGCGCTGCTGGTTGCGACGCTGGCCGCGGTTTTAGGTGTGTTGTTATCCAGGGTAGTTCATAAGATAGGTCTTGGATGTCTCGACCGGCTGGCAGGCGCTCTCTTTGGGTTCTTTCAAGGGGCCGTGCTGGTGACAGTCTTCATCCTGGTCACCGTGGCGTTCTTTCCGCAGACGGAGTGGTTGACACATGCCGTGCTGCCGCGATATTTCTTTGGCGCCTGTCATCTCAGCACCAACGTTACCCCATCCTCCCTGGCGGAACGCGTGCGCGATGAGCTCAGCCGTCTCGAACGGGAGTCACCGGAGTGGATGCACCCGGGCAAGAAGCAATAGATGACTTTTTTGCTGGGCCGAATCGCGGCCTGGTATGGCAAGCTAGAAGTGCAAGGGGTGGACGTGAGACGAGAACTGGATAGCCTGGTCACGCAAATGCATTCCAGCGGCATCCGCTATGAGGATGCTGTTCGCGAGTTCAAGAGGCAATACCTGCGCGAAGTGCTGGTCGCAAACCGAGGCAATCAATGTAAGGCCGCCGAGGAACTCGGCATCCATCGCAATACCCTGAGCCGCACCATGGCGGAGCTTGGTCTCAGTCTCTCCGAAGTCCGTGCGGGGCTCAAGCGTCCGCCGCGTAGTGAACGTCTTATGTTTGGAGCAGTACGCCAGGGCTTCCGCCAGGGCTGATCCGTTCCACCCGAAGCATGGAGACCTCTCCCCGGAAAGACGATGCCCGCGTCTCAATCGAACCTGGCTTTGCCTGGGACCGGCAGGACGCGTATCTCTTCGATATCGACGGCACGCTGCTGCGCAGCCGCGACCGCGTTCATTTCGATTCCGTCGCCACCTCCGTCAAGCGGGTTACCGGCTTCGAAGTAACGCTCGCCGGGGTGCCGCTGCATGGCAATACCGACACCGCAATCCTGCGCGAAGCCTGTTTGCGGACTGGGATCCCATCGGATGTCCTCGATGCGCAGATCAACGCGATCCTCGAAGGAATGGGGCATTGCGTCGCCGAGCGCCGTCTCGAACTTGACCCCATTCTGATGCCGGGCGTGCGCGAGGCACTGAGCCACCTGGCCAACAGCGGCGCGCTGCTGGGCGTTGCTACCGGCAATCTTGAGATGATCGGCTGGATGAAGATCGAGGCCGCCGGTCTGCGCGAATGGTTCCGCTTCGGCGGCTTCAGCGATCACTTCCCGGACCGGAATGAGCTGGTCGGCCAGGCGGCCTGCAAGGCCCGCGAACTCGCTGGCCACGATTTGACCGTCTGCGTGGTTGGCGACACGCCCCGCGACATCGAAGCCGCCCGCAAGAACAACCTGCGCGTTATCGCGGTTGCCACGGGCCACTTCGACTTTGATACGCTGCTCGGCTATCATCCCGATGCCTGCGCAACTTCGCTTGCCGACCTGCTGGCGGCCTCCCGGACAGCTCCTTGAAGACTCCTTTCCAATGCGGCGGCGCCATCGCGCTCCTTCTGCTCAGCCTGCAGGCGCAGTGCCAGCAACCCGTCGCCGCGCAGGCACCCAGCGCGGCTGCAGGCACACCGGCGAGCGCCGTAGCGCAGCCCAGGGAGGCACCCACCGAGGATTCAAAGACAAAGCCGGTGACCGCCCGCGACAGGGAGCGCGCCACAAAGCTCTATCTCAGCGGCAGCAAGCTCTTCAAGGGGGAGCAGTATGAGCAGGCGATGAGCGAGTATCAGCGGGCAGCTACGCTTGATCCCTCTAATTCAAATTACGCGCGTGCCGTCGAGGTCGCACGCAGCCATGCTGTCACCTCATTGATTCAAGCCGCGGCAAAGGCGCAGACCGCCGGCAACCGCTCCGCGGCCCTGGCGGCGCTTCGTCATGCGCGGGAGCTCGATCCACACAACCCCGAAGTCGCAGAACACTTCACCGGGATCGCGGACGACGCTCTCTTGAGCAACACCAGCCCGCTCTACGAAGGATCTTCCGGTAACGCCGCCGAGGCGCCCGCGCTTGCGCCGGCAGAGGGAGTCCGCAGCTTTCATCTGAAGACCGACGCCCGCCAGCTGATCCAGCAGGTCTACAAGGCCTACGGCATCGACGCAACGGTCGACCAGAGCGTGCCGGCAAAGCTGACGCGCTTCGATCTCGACGGAGCCACCTTCAGCCAGGCCATCAACACTCTGGATATTGTCACGAATACCTTTGAAGTTCCCCTTGACCCGCACCGCGTGGTTGCGGCGCTGAACACAGCACAGAACCGCCAGCAGTTCCTGCGTCAGGAGATGGAAACCCTCTACTTGCCGGGAATACCTTCCGCCGAAATGACTGAGCTGACCAACGTCGCCAGAAACGTCTTTTCCGTTTCGCAGGTAGCCGTCGAGCAGACCGCAGGAACAATGACCCTGCGCGGGGCCCCGGATACGCTGAATGCCTTCAACGCAACGATGCAGCCGCTAGTCAGCGGCGACAGCCAGGCCCTGCTCGACGTGCGCATTATTCAGCTCGCGCACATGAAGGAAAGGAACGTCGGCCTGCAGCTGCCACAACAGGTCACGGCCTTCAATGTCTACAGCGAAGAACAGGCAATTCTGAACGCCAACCAGGCTCTCGTGCAGCAAATCATCGCTTCCGGGCTCGCGGCCCCGGGAGACACGCTCGCCATCCTTGGCATCCTTATCGCTTCCGGCGTGGTTCAGAATTCAATTTTCTCAAACGGCATCGCTCTCTTTGGCGGCGGCCTCACGCTTACTGGCCTGTCTCCCGCGCCTGCCACGCTCCACCTGGCCCTCAACTCGTCTGATTCGCGTGAGCTTGAGGACCTTCGATTGCATCTCGCCGATGGACAGGATGAAACCCTGATCAGCGGCACGCGTTATCCAATTCAGCTCGCGTCGTACTCAAGCATTTTCAGCGCGGGCGTAAACATCCCCGGGCTCACCTCGCCGGGCACATCATCGAGCCTTTCGTCACTTCTCACCGGCACCACTGGCGCACCGCTGCAGATTCCCCAGGTGCAGTATCAGGATCTCGGCCTCACGCTCAAGGCGACCCCAAAAATCATGCGCAGCGGCGACGTAGCCCTCACGCTCGATCTGAAGATCACATCGCTCTCGGGAACGGTGGTCAACGGCAATCCGGTGCTCAACAATCGCGCCTTCTCCGGCGTGGTGACGCTGAAAAACGGCGTGGGCGCCATCGTCACCAGCGAACTGGACAGCAATGAAAGCCGGGCGATCAGCGGGACACCCGGAATCAGTGAGATCCCCGGCTTCAACGATGTAACAAACAAGGACGTCGAAAAGAACTACGCGACCCTGCTCATCATTCTGACGCCGCACCTGATTCGCGGCTCGCAGCCGGCCGGTCACACGCCGATGCTGCGCATTCAGCGGGCCGAAGAGGCTCACTGAACGCGCTGCCCTTCTGTCGCAGTGTCCAATAGAAAGCCCTCGCGACCAATACGGTCACGAGGGCTTTTGTAAATCAGGCGCAGGCTACGGGGCCACGCCATCCAGCTTGGCCTGGTATTCGACGATCTGCTTGAGGGTTTCATAGGGCAGGCCGCCGATCGGCACCTGGCGCCCATTCACCATCAGCGTCGGCGTCTGGTTGATGTTCAGGCTCTGAGCCAGCTTCACTGAGGCCTCGACCTGCTTGGCGATCTCGGGAGTCGCAGCGCAGGCTGCCACCTTTGCAGGATCGAGCCCGGCCTTGGTAACCGCGCTGTTGAGCGTCAACGTGGCGCCGTCGGGGCTCGACAACCCTTCCTGAGCATCGAAGACAGCGGAAGCAAACTGGAAGAACGCGGTGCTACCGCCAAGCTTCGTAACGCAGGAGCCATAGTTTGCGGCCGTCACTGCCGCCGGATGGATCTGCGCCAGCGGGTAATTCTGGAAAACGATGCGGGCCTTGGGAAAGTCGGCGACCAGCCTGTCCATGCTCGCCTGCGCATCCTTGCAATGCGGGCACTGGAAATCGGCAAACTCGACCAGTTCCAGATCCTTCGAGGCCGATCCCCGATAGGGGCCGTCGGCGTTCTGCTGCAGGTTTGCGCGGAAATCAGTGTAGGGATGCTCACCGAAAGGCAGAACCTCGTCGCCGGCTACGATGTGCTTGCCATCCGACAGTGCGAAGAACTGCAGCGCGGCGGGTTTCTGCTTCCCTGCCTTGTCTGCGATCAGGACGACAACCTTGCTGACGCCATCAGCGGGCGTTTTCAGAATTGCCTGAATCTGCCAGACACGATTCGGATCATAACCCCACGTAGTCTGAAGGAATGAGTTGATCAAGTCCTTGCTCGGTGCAGTTGCGGTGAAGTTCGCAGGATCAGGCGTTGGAAACTTTGGCGCCTCTGCGGTCGCGGGCGGAGCCTGGAGAGCAGGCGCACCCGGCGCGGGCGCAGCGGGAACCTGCTGCTGGGCCGAAATTTTCAAGATGCAAAAGGAAAGAACGGCAAGGGCAGCCGCACTGGCAAAGCGAGTCGAACGTCGAGTCAAAGCTGAATCTCCCTCCAATGGCCCGGAACCAGGCCCACTTTCTAGCTTATACCTGAACCTTGACGGCAATGGGAAATCGGCGGCCCATGCCGAAAGCCTTCGAAGTCACCTTGAGAACGGGCGCCGCCTGCTGCCGTTTGTATTCAGACCGCTCCACCAGCTGCACTACCTGTCGCACCAGCTCCAGCGGAACGCCGCGTTCCGCGGCAATGTGCTCCGGTGCCTCATAGCGCTCCACGTATGCTTCGAGGATCGGATCGAGGATGTCGTAGGGTGGCAGCGAGTCGGTGTCCTTCTGGTCGGGCCGCAGCTCGGCCGAGGGTGGCTTTTCGATGGTAGCAATGGGAATGACTCCTCTCTCACGGTTCAGCCAGTGTGACACCGCGTAGACCCGCGTTTTCACCAGATCGCCGATCACGGCCAGTGCGCCAACCATGTCGCCGTACAGGGTGCAGTAGCCAACCGCCATCTCGGATTTGTTGCCCGTCGTCAGCACTAGGGCTCCGAACTTGTTGGAAAGAGCCATCAACAGGTTGCCGCGAATGCGCTACTGAATATTCTCCTCGGTAATATCAGCGGGCATGCCTTTGAACAAGGGCTCAAGGGTGCGTGTGTACTCATGAAAGAGACCCCTGATCTCAACCACTT
>JBATYG010000020.1:0-6952 GCA_049673945.1 Occallatibacter sp. | reverse complement strand
TTCCTTGCCAAGGCGCTCGCGAACTTCCTCTTCGTCACCATCGTGCAGATCGCCCTCGCTCCGGTTTTCCTTGTCTTCTATAACCTGCAGGTCCTGGGCAACGCCTGGCTGCTGGCGTTGGTGTTGCCGCTCGGCACCTGGGCGCTGGTTGCCAACGGCACCTTCTTCGCGGCGCTCGCCATCCGCAGCCGCAACCGCGAGATGCTGCTGCCGCTGATCCTCTTCCCCATATTTCTGCCGGCGCTGCTCGCCATGGTGGTTGCCATCAAGTCCGTTCTCACCGGCGATAGCGACCCCACGCTGTGGATCAAGCTGCTGGTCGGCTACGACATTATCTTCACTACCGCAAGCCTGCTGCTCTTTGACGTAGTCTTTCATGCTGAATAGCGATCGACCATCCGGTTGAGCCTGCCGGATTTCGCCCGTCGTACACTAAAAGGGATCGGAATCAGGGTTTCAGAATGAAGAAATCGGCAATCGGGCTCTACGCTGTCGTCACCGTCGCGCTCATGATCTGGGGCTTTTACCAGGCCATTTATGTCGCGCCCAACGACGCCATGCAGGGCGATATCTTTCGCATCATCTACTATCACGTGCCCTCGGCGTCGGTTGCATTCGCCTTCTTCGCCGTCAGCCTCGTCGGCTCCATCGGCTATCTCGCCTGCCGCCACAGCAACAACACCCGCGCCCAGATTTTTGACGCTTGGGCTCTCGCCGGCGCTGAGGTCGGTGTGGTTTTCTGCACCGTCGTGCTTACCACGGGACCTATCTGGGGCCGGCGCGCATGGGGCATCTGGTGGACATGGGATGCGCGCCTCACCACAACCCTAGTGCTGTGGCTCATCTACGTGAGCTACCTGCTGCTGCGCCGCTTTGCCGCCGGTCCGCAGATGCAGACCATGGCAGCCGTGCTCGGCATCTTCGGCGCGCTCGATGTGCCCATCGTCTACATGTCAAACCGCTGGTGGCGCACCCAACATCCCGCGCCCGTCTTCGGCGGCGCCGAAGGCTCAGGCATGGACAAATCCATGGTCGGCGCCTTGCTCTGGAATATCCTGGCCTGGTTCGCCTGGGGCGTCTTCATCCTCATCCTGCGCTTTGCCGTTGAGCGCCGGCACCAGCAGAACGCCGCGCGCGAGGCCCGGGAAGCTCTCGAAGCCAACGTTTAGCAGAAAGAAAAATCATGGATCCAGCTGCCATTCTCGATCACCAGTTCCGGGTTGCCGCCTATGTCGCCACCTGGGTCATCCAGCTCAGTTATCTCGCCTGGATCGGCATCAGGTGGCGCGCTGAGAAGCGCAAAGCCGCCCAGCGTGGCAACGGTCCCCGCTGATCGCCCTTGCTGATCGCCGCCTGACGCCCGGCCTCCGGATACCTTAAACTGATGGCTTGAGAGGCAAGCATGCTCGTCGTCATGAAGGCGCAGGCAACGCCGGAGGAAATCCAGGCGGTCTGCGACCACATTGAAAAACAACTGGGCTTTCGCGCCCATCCCATGCCCGGCGCGCAGCGCACGGCTATCGGCATCACCGGCAACCAGGGCGAAGTGGACCGCGGCAATCTTGAAGAGATGTCGGGCGTTGCCGAGGTTATCCGCGTCAGCAAGCCATACAAACTGGCCAGCCGCGACGTAAAAGAAGAAGACACCATCATCCGGTTCCCCGGCACGGACGCAACGATCGGCGGCCGCAGCCTGGCCGTTGTTGCCGGGCCCTGTTCCATTGAGACCCGCGAGCAGGCCTTTGCCATCGCCGAGCAGGTTGCCGCCAGCGGCGCGCAGTTTTTCCGCGGCGGCGCCTACAAGCCGCGCACCTCGCCGTATGCCTTCCAGGGGCTGGGCCTCGATGCCCTCAAGATCATGGCCGAGATCCGCGAGCGCTTCGGCCTGCGCATTATTACTGAAGCCATCGACAGCGAATCGCTCGGGCTGGTTGCCGAGTGGGCCGACGTCATTCAGATCGGCGCGCGCAATATGCAGAACTTTTCCCTGCTCAAGCACGCCGGCCGGCTGCGCAAGCCGGTGCTGCTCAAGCGCGGCATGAGCGCCACACTCGACGAGTTTCTGATGGCGGCCGAATACATCCTGAGCGAAGGCAACTACCAGGTGATTCTCTGCGAGCGCGGCGTGCGCACCTTTGCCGATCACACCCGCAATACGCTCGACCTCAGCATCGTTCCCGCCGTTCAGCGGCTCAGCCATCTGCCCATCCTGGTGGACCCCAGCCACGGCACAGGCAAGCGTGACAAGGTGCTGCCAATGGCCCGTGCCGCGGTCGCAGTCGGCGCCGATGGCGTCATGGTCGAAGTGCATCACCAGCCGGAAAAGGCGCTCTCTGACGGCCCGCAATCGATCTACCCCAGCCAGTTTGCCCAGATGATGGATGAGATCGAACAGATTGCTCCCGTCGTGCATCGCGATCTGCCGCGCGGCGTCCATGTGGGAGTCCCGGCCTACGCCGTGAAAGCCAAATAGGTCCGGACCCTTGCGCCCACTGCACTCGATCGCCGCGCCTCTCGCCGCCCCCCTCGCATGTCTGCTCGGCATTGCCCTCGCCGGCTGCCGTCCTCACGACTTTCCGCAGTATCCTGCCAACTATCGCGAATACGCCTACGTCACCAACGGCGGCAGTGGCACCGTTTCGATTTATGACGTGGTCAATGTGCGGCTCGATCGCGAACTTGCCGTCGGGCAGAATCCCGTCGCCGTCGTTGCCAGTCCCACGCGCAACGAAGTCTACGTCGTTAACGCGGGCAACGGCTCCGGCGCCGGATCGGTCTCTCTCATCGACGCCGAACACAACACCGTCGCGGCATCCATTCCCGTGCATCATCATCCGGTGGCCATCGCGCTCGATCCCGAGGGCAACAAGGCCTACGTAGCCAATCTCGCCTCGAACAGCGTTTCCGTCATCGATCTGAAAACGCGGCGCGAAGAAGCCGTCATCGGCGCCGGCGAAGAGCCGGCTGCGCTGCGCGTTTCGCCCGACGGCAAAACGCTGGTGGTTGCCAACCGCCGCGGCAACTCCGTGAGCATCTTCGACACTGGCTCACGCCAGATGCGCGCAGTCTTTGAGGGATGCCCGGGCGCAAGCGATGTGGTGATCCTGCCCGACTCGTCCAAGGCCTTCGCCGCCTGCTCGGGCGGGCACCAGATCATGGCCATTGCGCTGGCCGGAAAGCCCGATCACAGCGGCAATCCAAATCACGCGAGTCCCGATCGTGCGGAATCTCTCCTCGATGTCGGCCGCCAGCCCGTGCAACTGGCTCTGAAGCCCGACGGCGGCGAGATCTTTGTTTCGAACTCGCTCAGCAATTCCATCTCCGAGGTGATCACCGGCACTGACGATGTGCTCGGCGCCTACCTCATGGGCGACGACCCGGTGCGCGGGCTCGTCTCCCCCGACAATGCCCTCCTCTACGTCGGCAACCTGCACTCGCAGGAAGTCACCATCTACTCGATCGAAGACGGCAAGCGCGCCGGCGCCATTCACGTCGGCGACGGGCCCTCCGCGCTGGCCTTCTCCGCAGCCGGTCATCTGCTCTTCGTCGTCGATGCGCGCTCCGGCGATGTGGCCGTCGTACGCACCGCCAACTGCTTGCCAACCGTGATGCGTAACTCCAGTTGCTCGCTCTTTACCATGCTGCCCGCCGGGCGCTCGCCCAACGCCATCGCGGTCAAGGCCTTCAAACTGCCCTAGACACCTGCCTCGCTACCTGCCTCAGCGAATTTCCAATTTCCAAATTGGAAACTCGCGGATGTCCTCGCACACCGAGCGATTACTTCATCACAAAGCCCTACGTGGAAACCGCCTTAGGCTTCCGCTTCTCCGCTTTGCGCGTCCCCAGCCGCATCACGCTGAACTGCGCGCCGGCAAAGAGAATCAGCCCCGAAACGTATGCCCAGAAGAGCAGACCCACCGAGACATAAAACGGCCCGTAGAGCGCCTTGAGGTCAAAATACGGCAACACCGCAACGAAGATGTTCTTCGCGATCAACCACGTGATGCCCGTGACAATCGACGTGCGCAGTACATGGCCCGGGCGAATCCTGCGGTTCGGCAGCACCCAGTAGATCGAAAAGAAGAAGAGGATCGACGCCACTCCCGTGGAAAGAGCGAGCCACAGGTAGCTCACCCCCTCGAAGACGATGTTGTCGGTATGGCCGAAGAAGATGAAGCCCAGCACCTGGCGCTGCCATGTGCTCAGCAGGATGCTTGCCACCGCCAGCCCCAGCATCAGAAGCGCTAGGCCGAAGGCGATCAGCTGGTTCATCAAGTAGTTGCGGCTCTTGGCGACGCCCCATGCCTGGTTCAGTGCCACCTCAAGCGGCAGAAAGATTCCCGTGCAGGCCACGAGAATCATCACCAGCGAAAGCCACCGCACGCCGTGGTGGCTTGAAGCCGCCGCAAGACTGGCCGCTACCCAGTCCTGGTTCGACGGCAGAAAGTAGTGAATCATCTCCCCCACCACGCGGACCATCATCTCGGAGTGGAAAACCGACCGCGACAGCGTGTAGAGCAGCACGATGAACGGAATGAACGAGATGATGGCGTTCGCAGCCACGCTGAAGGCGTAGGTGTGCACCTCGCTGTCGAGCAGGTAGCTTCCCACCGAGGCGCAGCTCCGGCGTAGGCGATACCACTTGGAATGGGTCACCGGCTCGGGCGGCAGCGTTGAGCAGACAGGCGCTTCCGCCGGCGGGCTCAACGTATCAACATCTGGCACATCTGAGACATCTGGCACGTCTTCTCCCCCAGGCAGGCGGCAATCGTATCGGCTCGGCTATCGTCGATCGGGTCTTCCGATTTGGCAGGCCTTTTTCTCTAGAATAGATGCTCAAGAACAACTTTTGTTGTGACCTCGGTTCCAGCACTTTCGACAGGACTTCGCCGATTTTCCCCTTGCATCCTGGTTCATTTCCTGCCATAACTTGAAGCAAAGCGGACAACTCAGCAAGTCCGTTTGAATCAAGGGAAGGCCGTTCGTTTTAGATGTTCTGTTGTTTGGCGAGCACATCCTCATCAGACAGATCAACGAGCTGCCGACGCGCAACCTTACCGGGTGCGCAGGCGGCTCGCGGTGTCTCTGGGGCAAGACTGGATTCTCCCGGGTCCGGTATCGCTTCAGAGGTGCCGCGGTGAGGTCGGTGCAAGCCGCAAAGATGAAGGAGATTCGTAAATGAAGGAACAAGGTGTTGTTAAGTGGTTTAACGGAGCAAAAGGTTATGGGTTCATTCAACGGTCCAGTGGCGAGGATGTCTTCGTGCATTTTTCCGCCATTCAGGAAGAAGGCTACAAAACGCTGAACGAAGGCGAAGCCGTTGAGTTCGAGTGCCAGCAGGGCCCCAAGGGTCTGAGCGCGGCCAATGTGATGCGCGTGGCCTAGATTGAACGTTTTTCGGGTCCTTTGAACGAAATAGGCCGGGTTGATTGCAGTTTGAGTTGCTCGTTCTTTCTGCCGTCGAACCCTATGCATCCAGCTTTTCGAGTGCCCAGCGGGCCGCCGCACGCAATCCCCCGTCGGTAGCGCCCGCCCACTCACGCAGTCGCGGCGCCAGTTGCCGCAGACCGGTGTTTGCCGCGGCAATAGCAAGGTTTCGCCGCAGCCCGGTAAAGCCTGCGCGCCGAACCGGCGAACCATTGAACGTCCGCTCAAAGTCGCTCTCCTCCATCCCCGCCAGCCAGTCGAGCATTGGGTTCACCAGCTCACTGCGCGCCTCCAGCTCCGGATTCGCAGTCACCGGTGCTCGCCGCGGCGAATTCCACGGGCACACATCCTGGCAGATGTCGCACCCGAATACCTGACGCCCCATCCCCGCCATCAGTTCGCGGCTGATCTCTCCCTTGTGCTCAATCGTCAGGTAGGAGATGCAGCGGGTGGCGTCCATCTGGTAAGGCGCAATCAGCGCATCGGTCGGGCAGGCCTCGATGCACCGCGTGCAACTGCCGCATCGGTCGGGCACCGTTACAGCCGCCTTCGGATCAGGCTCAACTTCGAGTGAGGTAAGCAGCACCGCCAGAAAGCCGAACGACCCGAGCTTCGGATGGATCAGGCAGGTGTTCTTCCCCGTCCAGCCCAGTCCGGCCGCAGTCGCCAGCGTGCGCTCCACCACCGGGCCGGTATCCACGTAGGTCCGCGATTCGAAGGGCACGAAGTGCTCTGCGAGCGCGGCTTCGACTTGCCGGATTCGTTTCAGCAGCACCTTGTGATAGTCAGTTGGCCGGCGTTGGCCGGTGGCATCCATCCGACTGGTCCAGGCATAGCGCGCAATCCACCCGGCGTCCCGGGGTGCCACATCGGTCGAGCGAGGCTGCGCCGTGTTGTACACCGCAAAGCAGACGATCGCCGAGCGGGCCCACGGAAACGGCGTAGCCACATTGGCCCGCACCAGTCCGCCCGCTTCTGCAGTTCGCGTAAGGTAGTTCATTGAGCCAGCGCGGCCGGCTTCGATCCAGTCCTCAAAGCGCGTGGCATCGCGAAGAGCTTCCTGATGCGGCAGGGCGACAACGCCGGCCTCGTCAAAGCCGGCCTCAAGCGCAAGCGCCCGCGCCTGTGCGCGATTCAAACGCGCCATCGGGCTCACCTGGCCGGAATCAGAAGAGTCATCCTCAAAGGAACTCATCGTCGCCTCTTTGCGTAGATATCACCAGCGTGTTCGATTGCGGACGGCTAAATCGAATTCGAACACCGGGATCTGAAACCGAAGTGGGTGATTCAATTCCATCCCATTTAGTTTCAGCTTGTTAAGTGATTGCGACTTTGGCAGCACGGGTGCATCTCTTAGCTGACAGGGTAATTGCCACAACAAGGTTCTTTCCCTCCCCCGGACTTTAATGAACCAGGTATTCGTGAAGGAGATTTTCTTATGACCGGCATACAACGCAGTTTCTCTAACCCGCTGCTGATCGCACCAGGCGACCTGCACGAGCTGGTGCGCGGTCAGGAACAGGAA
>JBATYG010000019.1:0-2607 GCA_049673945.1 Occallatibacter sp. | reverse complement strand
TTTTGTGGTGGATCCTCGTTGGCCTGGTGGCGGGCTGGATCACAGGCAAGATCATGAAAGGCGGCGGCTACGGCTTCTGGATGGACATCATCCTGGGCATCGTCGGCGCACTGGTGGGCGGCTTTATTGCCGGCGCCCTCGGGTTCAGAGCTGCAGGCGGACTGATTTACACCATTCTGATCGCCATTGCCGGTTCCATTTTGGTGGTCTTCATTTTCCGCCTCATCACAGGCAAACGAGCGTGACTTTGCTGTCTGCGGGACCTGGCATTCGCGCATCGCGAGCGCCCGCCCTCGGGCGGACGCAATCTATCGGCTATCTCGTCCCCCAGAGGCGCCGGTTGCCTGCGAGGACCGCACCAATACCGCAAAGCGCGGAAACGCGAAGCTGCCGCCTGCATCGTCGACCACATTGAGCTGGCCAATGTAAGAGCCGGGCTTAAGCCCGCTTAACGGCACATCCAGCCCGATTGAGACGGCATTCCGCTCCACGTTGATCTGCCTGGCCTGGATCAGGGGCGTTTCATACACCTTGACGGATCCCTGCATGAGCTCCAGGCTGGTCAGGAGGTTGATTCCTGCCTTCGCGCCTTTGGGATGATTCTCCGGCAGCTTCTCCCGCGTCGGGTCATACACCTCGTAAAGCAGGTAAAGGTGCTGGTCGTTGCGGAAGACATGGCTGATGTTCGGCAGGTACTCTTCACCCTCTCTCACCAGGGGAGTGTCTTTCTTGCTCGGTGTCCGCTGCGAGGCCAGCACGATTGAGCTCATCTTCAGCGGTGCCTTCTTCAGATCGGGCAGCGTGATGTCTGCCTCGAAGGATCCCATGCGGCCGGTCTGATTCTCGCGCACCACGAATTTCAGATGATATTTGCCTGCCGGCAGGTTGAAGCTCGTCGTGTATTCGATATTCCGCTGCCGCGCCTGCAGCGACGGATCGAGATTCAGCTTGACTGTCTGGCGCGCGTTACCGATCGGCCGCTTCACCTCGTCGATCACCTCGCCGATGATATCGAGCGTGGCCTTGTCCTTGTCGCCGCCCTTGACAAAGGGAATCTGCGATCCGGGAACGATGAGCGAGACCGGCATGTAGTAGCGGTTGTCATCGGTCATGAAATACATGGCATCGAGGTATACGGCAATGTCAGTAGCGGGCAGATCGCTCGCCAGCTCTTCATCGAGTTCGCGCTCGCGATCCTCGTGGCCTGAATGCCTGAAGTCCGCGGGCGCATAATAGCCGAGCCTGTACTCCAGCTTCACGCCGGGCCGATTCACCTTGATCCTCAACTTGCGGTATTTGCCATCGCGCGAGAGATTTGAGGAGTGAAAACCGATTGCGTAGTAAGCCGACGAGTCCTTCTGCACCTGCGCGAAGGCAGGCGCAAAATCGTTGGAATCGAAGAACGCCTTGCCGCCGGTGTCGGAGCTCAGCGTACCCATTACTTCCTGGGACGCGAAGTTCGCATTCATATTGTTGAGCAGCGCGCCACCGTTGTAGCCGCCCGATCCACGCAGGCTCCCCGTCGATGCATCGCCAAAAGACGAAATCGCCTGCAGGCCGCGCGTATCCACGCTGTAGATTGCGAGGTCGGCTCGAACTGCTGCGTTGATAGCTGACCGCAGCGACGCCTGGTTCTCAATTCCGTCGCGCGAGATGCCGCCGGAAAAATAAAGTAGCGACTTCTTCTCTGGGACGCGCTCAAGGGCCTTCGCGATTGCGCGCAGCGCAAACAGCTCTCGATCGGTGTTCAGATCGTTGAACTCGCTCTCATCGGGCGTATAGCCGGTCGTGTCTTCCACCTGGTTCGAATTACTGTTGGCTCCGCCGGCAAAGCCCTGCCCTTCGGTGCCGTTGTATGCGCCCACTTTGTTGATCAGCGCAGCCTTGTCGGCGGTAAAGTCCTGATCAACGGTGAGCGTGTCTCCCAGCGACACCAGCGCAACCAGGTCAGCCGCCTGCATCTTGCTGCGCAAAAATGTCTGCGCCGCTTCCACGCTTCGCTCGAGGTCCTCAGGCTGCATGGATGTCAGATCAAAAAACATCACGATCAGACGATGATTGCGGAGATCTTCGGGCTTTGCCACCACCACCGCCTTGTCGCCGCCAGTGACCCCGGCAGCGAGCCCGCTGATCGTCGCCTCGTTCAGGGGAGCGGCCATCTCCACGCTTTGAAAATCAAAAGTGCTGATCTGCTGCTGCTTCCCGTTTTCATAGATCGTAAAGTCGCTCTGCGTAAGGCCCCGCACAAATTCGCCGGTTTTCGCATCGCGCGCAACAACATTGGTGAGCACCAGTTCCGCGTTCGTCTTGAGCACAAAGGCGCCCTGTTGCGTGGTGACGGTCTGATTGGCGGATGACTGCGCCGCGGCCTGCGCCCATGCGCGCGCGCCGCCCTCCACGCCCAGCGCCAGCAGAGCCAGCCAGACCCCGATCTTTTGTGCCCTGTCTCTCATTGCTCTCTTCAACCTAGAATCGGTACCTCGCCATGAACTGGAACGATCGCATCGATCCCACCGAGGTGACCTGTCCGAAGCTTGGGGAGGCCACATTGGTATCAACGCCCGAGTACTGCACCGTGTTGAAGACGTTGTCGATGGTGGCGCGAAT
>JBATYG010000018.1:0-7491 GCA_049673945.1 Occallatibacter sp. | reverse complement strand
TTCAGTGCCAACGCAAGATTGGCGATCTCGTCGGACGCGTCGCGTGCTGTCAGCGGTTCCAAATTCCAGCGCCACTCGATCATCTTCAGCACAGACGTGTGGTCATAGAGCAGCGAATTGATGCGGGGCTTTGCCGGGGTGCCGGTCGAAAATGGCGATACGAGCAGCGTGGGCACGCGGCAACCCAGCAGCGCCTGCCCATTCACGAGATCCGTGTCGACGTTGTTGGGGGCGATCACGCGCGGCGGCACGACATGATCGAAGAAGCCGCCCCATTCGTCGCGATTAATCACCAGCACCGTGTCGCACCACTCGGGACTCGCTGCCAGCGTCGTCACAATCTGCCGCAAGAAGATTTCGCCCTTGCGGAGGTCCGCATGCGGATGGTCGTCGTTCCCTAGCCCGTCGTCGAGAGTCGTGAACCACGGATCGACAAACGACACCGCGGGCAGATTGCCGGTTGCCGCATCCAGCGCAAACTGCTCGTAGAGCGCCGAAATCGCAAGATATTTTGTCCCCCACAGTGCCAGGAACGGCACGTTGGAATAGTAATAGCGGCAGCTCACGCCGGCTGCCAGCAGCCGGTCCCAGATCGTCGGAAGCGTCGAGATATCAAGCGAATTGCCCAGCCGGTCTGTCTGCGCCGCATGCTGAAAGACGCGATTGGGAAACGTCGACGACAGGATCGACGGAAAGTAGTTATTCAGCGTAGTATAGTTCCGCGCCAGGGTTGCAAGCAGCGGCAGGTCAGCCTCTTCGTAGTAGCCGATGCAAAAGCTGTCATTCATGCTCGTGCGCAGCCACCCATTCATCTTGCCGTTGTCGAAGTTTGACCGGCCTCCCGCATAGGAGTGATCGGGATCTGGATGCGAGCAGCCGACATAGTAGGTCAGCCTGTGCGTGGGCTGCATGTTCCCGTTTTTGTCGGGATAACTCAATCCCGCCTGCGCCCCATTCGCATTCGGCAGCCATCCGAGCAGATGATCGAAGCTGCGGTTCTCCATCATCACAACGACGATGTGTTCAATGCCCGACGCAGCGGGGGTCGGCAATACTTCACTGGCGGCCAGTATCTGTGACTTCGCGTTCGGCATTGCACCGGCAAGCGCAGCAGCCGGCACACTCGCCGCTTTCCGTAGGAAATCTCTGCGATTGACGCTCATGGGAGCCCTCCCGGGAGATGGACGGACGGCAGCGAACGCCGCCTGCGCTGTTGGAAGGTTGCGCAGGTGACCATCAGTTTAATGAAATTTGAACAATAGTGAAAATCGGATCGACCGCTCAGACAGAAATGGACCTGTCACTTGTGACAGTCGCCCTCATTCCAATGGCGTAATAACATACGGCTCCTGACGACTGCGCGGATCGCATTCGCTCAAGGACTGCCCGGATGACGCTCTACTGGATTTACAGTCTTCCGCTTTGGATCTTCGGCTCTTTGATCCTGGCGGTGTTTGTGGCCTTTGGTCTGGCCGGCCTATACCTTACTCGTCGGTGGGTGCGAAGCCTTGGCGACGGGGACCATCTGTACAACCACGTCGTCGGCTTTTACCTCGCCGGCGTCACTGTCCTGTATGCCGTCTGTGCCGGCCTGCTGGCCATCGGAGCCTGGGCTACTTTTGCTGAAACGCAGGGCAAGGTCGACCATGAGGCTACCGCCCTTGGCGGTCTTTATCGCGACATCGGCGCCTACCCTGAACCGGCGCGCTCCATTATGCAGAACGACCTGCGCACATACACCCGCGCAGTGATCGACGTAGGGTGGCCGATGCAACGGCGCGGAATCGTTCCCAATAACGCGAGCCCCATCCTGAATGACTTCCAGGCGCACTTTATGTCGTTTGAACCTAAAGACCAGAGGCAGGAATTCCTCGCCGCGGAAGCCTATCGCGCTTTCAATGACCTCACGGAAAGCCGAAGAGCCCGGCTCAACAGCGTCACGGCCGAAATGCCCGGGCCGCTATGGGCCCTGGTCATTCTCGGAGCCGCGATTTGCATTGCGGTTACCTGGTTCCTTCACGCAGAAAGCTTCTCAATGCACTTCTGGATGACGGTCTTGTTCTCGAGTCTGTTGGGTCTGCTGATTTTTCTGATCGCTGTTCTCGATAACCCGTACCGAGGCAGGCTCAGCGTCTCCCCGGAACCGCTCGAGCGCGTCTACACGCAGATCATGGTCCCGCCGCGGTGAAGTGCGCGCGTTGAAGAGGTGATATAAAGGCTCGAAGTCAGGAGCCCATTTATGTCCCGCTTCCTGCTCTACCCAATCGCAGCCTGGCTGCTAGGCGCCTGTCCGCTGCTCTTTGCCGCCGACTGCGCGAGCCTCAAGACCCTCAATCTGCCGGACACGCAGATCACGATCGCTGAAGCCGTCACTGCCGGAGACCTGAAAATCGCCGAGGCCGGAGCGCCGCTCGACGGCCTGCCCGCCTTCTGCCGCGTTGCCGGCGAGCTTCATCCCACCAGCGACTCGGCAATCGGCTTCGAGCTCTGGCTCCCGGCCGATGGTTGGAATGGCCGCCTGCTCGGCTCGGGCAACGGTGGCTTTGCGGGCTCGATCTGGTATGCGCAGCTTGCCGACGCACTGAAGCGCGGCTTCGCTGTCGCAGCCACCGACGGCGGTCACCAGGCCGAATCAACCGATGCCACGTGGGCGTACGGCCATCCCGAAAAGGTAAAGGACTTTGGCTGGAGGGCCCTTCATCTCACGACCGAGCGCGCGAAGCAGATTCTTACCGCTTACTACGGCAAGGCCGCCGGCAAATCCTACTTCGACGCCTGCTCTGACGGCGGCCGCGAAGCCCTTATGGAAGCGCAGCGCTTTCCCGAGGACTACGACGGCATTCTCGCGGGCGCTCCCGCAAACAACTGGTCCGCGATGGTCACCGGCGGCGCCGCTTCAATGCAGAAGTTCATGGGCGATCCGCGCGCCTACGTTCCTCCGCGCAAGCTGCCCGCCCTGCAGCACGCTGCGCTGGCCGCCTGCGACGCGCTCGACGGGGCCAGAGACGGCATGATCGCCGATCCGCAAAGCTGTCACTTCGATCCCCAGGTACTGCTCTGCAAGTCAGGCGACTCGGCACAGTGCCTGACCCAGCCGCAGATCGACGCCGTGAAGGCGATCTATGCGGGAGCGACAGACAAGCAGGGCAAACTTATCTTTCCCGGTTCTTCGATGGGCGATGAAACGGGCTGGAGGACCTGGATCACGGGCGAAGATCCGGGCGCCTCGCTCGGCTCCCGCTTCGTGCGCAACTACTTTCGCTACATGGTCAGCAGCGACCCAAAGATGAACGTGCTCGCCGAGCCGGTCGACGAGCTGCTGCAGCAGGCACGAGAGCGAACCGCGGCAGACGTTGACGCAACCAGTCCCGACCTGAGCCGCTTTGCCGCGCGCGGCGGCAAGCTCATTCTCTATCACGGCTGGGATGATCCGGCGATCTCGCCGCTGAACACCAGTGCTTATGTTGCCAGCGTGGAGCAGCAGATGGGCGAAGAGAAGACCGGCGCCTTCCTGCGACTCTACCTGGTTCCCGGCGTCGAGCATTGCTCCGGCGGTCCCGGCGCGAGCGCGTTTGGCCAGCTTGGCCTGGCCACCGCCGCGGGGCCGAAATACGGCCTCTTCGACTCGCTCGTCAACTGGGTCGAGAAGGGATCGCCCGACGAAGACGTCATCGCCACCAGGTACGCGGCCGGCGCCGACGGCAAAATGAAACCGGCCTTTACGCGGCCCCTTTGCGTCTATCCCAAGGCTGCGCACTACACCGGCTCAGGCAACCAGAATGACGCCGGGAGCTTTACCTGCGCCGCGCCCTGACCGCATGGCAAAGAGCTCCAGCAGCGCCGATCACTGCGTCGATCACTGCGCAGGCGGCTTCAGGCGCAGAAAGCGCGCGGCGTTGTTATAGAGGATGTCGCGCTTCTGCTGCGGGCTCAGGTAGTCCGCATTCTGGATGATCGAAATCGAATAGGCCATCAGCCCGGGCCAGCCGAGTTGATCGGTGCCGAACATCACGCGATCTTCAAAGCCCGCTTCGACCAGTCGCCGGATGTAATCGTTGACTTCCTTCAGAGGATAGCTCCAGATGAGGCCCGCGACATCGACATATACGTGCGAGTTGGCCTGCAGCAGGGTCAGCATGTTGTCGATCATGGGGTAGCCGGCATGCATGACCTGCACGCGCAGCTTCGGGTGCCGCGCGAGCACCTCTTCTAGCAGCAGCGGATTGCCCATCGACCCGCGGAAGTGCGGCGACGAGATGTTTGCGCGTCCCGATCCGCCGGTTCCCATGTGAAGCGCTACCGGAATATCGAGCTCCTCGGCCAGCGCGAAGTACTTGTCCACGGAGGGATCGCTTGGCGAGAGGCCCTCATACTGCAGCCCGATTTCGCCCATCACCTTGAAGCCGCCGGTTGTGAAATCCTTGCGCAGCTCATCGAGCGGCACCCTTCCGTCCGGCCTGGAGCCATCGGCCGTAAAGGATGTGCCCGGAATGACGTGACCCGGATACGCATCCACCCACTTTTTCACGCTCGCCGGATCGCCGAAGATGACGGCCGTGACATTGAGCCGCTTCATATCCGCGATCACGTCCTTCATGTATTCGCCCTTCGGGGCGGGATACAGCGCCGGGGAGCACGACTCCTGGACCCAACCGAATCCCGCCTCTTTTGTTGCGGGATCGGAGGCGAGAAACTTCGGCGTGTTGGGGCACATGGGGCCGAGGCCGGGAAAGCTGTCGTCCATGGCATGCTGGTGAACATCGATGATGGGCTCGGGCTTGCCGTCGGTATTCTGCGCAAGGCACAGAGCCGAGGCAGCCGCAAAAAACAGAACACTCGCAGCAAAGATGCGCAATTTGGGCCTCAGAAATGAGTGACGATAAAGTGCGAGAAACACGATAGCAGAAACCGGCGCGCGGCCGCTCTTACGCCGCGTTGAAGGCGACGCTGAGCGGGCGCAGCAGAACCGCGAGATGGGCGCGGCCGCGGCTCACGCGCGATTTCACGGTGCCCTCGGGGATGCGCAGCTTCTTTGCGATCTCGTGATTGTCGAGCTCATGCAAAAACTTCATCCGCATGATCTCCCACATCTCGGGCGGAATCTTCCTGGCTTCCTTGAGCACGAAGCCGGTCATCTGGCTGGAAGCGGCTATTTCCAGCGGCGTTGGACCGCGGTCAATCATCTCTCCCGCAGCAATGACACCGGGCGCGTTCAGCGCCTCGTCAATCGACTCCGTCGCTCGATGCATGCTCTCCCGCCGGTAGCGGTCAAGCGTCACATTGCGCGTCACGGCTGAAACCCAGGCACGCAGCGCGCCCCGCGCCGGGTCGTAGGCGCCAAGGTTCGTCCATATCTTCAGGCACGCTTCCTGCATCAGGTCTTCAGCATCATGCGCCGAGCGCGAGCGGTAGTAGCAGATGCCGTACACAAGATCGCGGTACTCTTCCACAAATTTCCCCCAGGCATCTTCATCGCCGCTCAGGCACAGTGCAACCAGTTCGTCGCTGTTTACGCCGGTGTTCATCGTTGTCTTCTCCATGGCACACCTTATGCTTCAAGTAGACGTCATAGCCTGTTCACAAGGGTCTTAAGATTTGTAAAAGCTGCCCACGCGCGCATGTGCCCGCGCAGCCCATGCACGATAATTGCGATCAGGATGATGAACACCGCACAGCCGCCGCTTGCCGGGGCCTCCGCCGAGAGCGCAAATGTCCGCGCCGCGATTCTGATCGTGGATGATGATGTGGAGCTGTGCCTGCTGGTGCGCGAATACCTCGCGCGCTCGGGCCACTCGGTCGAGTGCGTGCACAATGGGCGCGATGGCCTGACCCGCGCGCTCACCGGGGCTCACGATCTCATCATCCTCGACGGAATGCTGCCCGCTCTCGACGGCCTCGAGGTGCTGCGCCAGTTGCGCCGCCGTAATTCCATCCCTGTGATCATGCTCACCGCGCGCACGCAGGAAGAGGACCGCATCACGGGCCTCGATAGCGGCGCCGATGATTATCTGCCCAAGCCTTTCAGCCCCAGCGAGCTCTCCGCCCGCATCCGCGCCGTGCTGCGACGCTATCGCGGCGCCAACCTCGCGGAGCCCGAGCGCCTGCAGTGCGGAACGCTCGATCTCAGCCCCGCGACGCGCATGCTGCGGATTGCCGGCGAAGAAATCGCGCTGACTGAAATTGAGTTTCAGATTCTCGAGCTGCTCATGCGCTCCGCGGGCCGCGTCGTTTCGCGCGATGAAATCTCCACGGTCCTCTACCAGCGTGAATCCACGCCCTATGAGCGCGGCGTCGATGTGCACGTGAGCCATCTGCGCAAAAAGATTGAAGCGAACGGTCCGCAGCGCATCCGCACCGTCCGCGGCATCGGTTACGTGCTCGCGGCGGAGGGAAGATAATCCATGCGATCGCTCTATTTCCGCATCGCGGTCACCTTCGCCGTCGCGCTCCTCATCACCATTCTCGCCCTCTTTGCGTCCTTCATCTACATCCTTATACACATCAACGGCGGCTTCTACGAGGGCTCAGTGCGTCTCGAGCTCGAGCAGGCGCAGGCAATCTACGAAACACACGGTCCTGGGCCCCTCGCGCGCTACCTCGCTGAAACCGACACCGCGCTGCAGGGCAATCGCTACCTAATCGACGCCAGCGGGCGCGACGTCGTCACCGGCAAAGACTGGTCGCCGATGCTGAGCCTCAAATCCGATCGCTGGGGAGGGCCGCCCAAGGTCAATGGCCGCCTGGTCTTTGTCAGGACCTCGAAAGATCGCCGCTTCCGGCTTCTCGTCATCACTCCGCAGCCGGTCGGCGGGCGGCGCTTCGGGCCCATCTATCTGCTGGTCTTCGCCGTCATTGTGCTGCTCGCGTGGACGCTCTCGGCGGGCATTGTTTCGCCGATGCGCCGACTTGCCGGCACAGTGGACGCTTTCGGCAAGGGCGACCTTTCGGTGCGCGTGACGAGCAAGCGCAAGGACGAAATCGGCGACCTGGCCCGCTCGTTCAACAGCATGGCCGATCGCATCGAAACGCTGGTCACCGCGGAGCGCCGCCTCCTTCAGGACGTTTCGCACGAGCTGCGCTCGCCGCTCGCGCGCCTCAGCTTTGCGGTTGAATTGATTCAGGACGCGCCCGATCCCGCGCCCGGGATCGCTCGGCTGCGCCGCGAAATCGATCGCCTGTCGCATCTTGTGGGCACGCTGCTCGACATGACGAGCGCGGAAGGCGATCTCTTCTCGCGCCGCATCACGTCCGTCGCTTTGGGCCCGCTCATCGAAGAAATTGTCGCCGATTGCCGGCTCGAAGCCGAAGCGCGCAGCGTGCAATTGAAGACTGACATCGTGGCGCCAGTCAGCATTAAGGGCGAGCCGGAGCTGCTGCGCCGCGCGTTTGAGAACGTGCTGCGCAACGCGATCCGCTTTGCGCCCGCTGAATCGACCGTGGAAACCTGCGTGGAGCCGCAGGCCGCGGGCGTCACGATCAGCGTGCGCGATT
>JBATYG010000017.1:0-4173 GCA_049673945.1 Occallatibacter sp. | reverse complement strand
GCTCAAGCCGCTCAGCTATCCCGATGCTGACCGCATCGTGGAGTTTCTGCTGACCTCGCCGGATGGCAACGATGCGATCGCATCGATCCCCAAGTTTCAGAACTGGCAGCGGCAGTCGAGCGTGTTCAAGGATGTGGCGGCCTACGATTTTTCCGGACCGGGCTTCAACATCACCGACGACCGCCCTGAACAGGTGCACGGCATTCATGTATCGGAGAGCTACTTCCGCGTCTTTGGCGCGCAGTCTTGCTCGGCCGCACGTTCACGGCCCAGGAAGACTCGCCCAACGGCGGCAGGGTGGTGGTGCTCAGTTATGGCCTGTGGCAGCGCAAATTCGGCGGCAATCCCAAGGTGATTGGCGCTTCTCTTTCACTCGGTCGTGAGCCCTACACCATCATCGGCGTGGTGGGGAAGGAATTTCGCACCGATCCGGAAGCGGAGTTGTGGGTGCCGTTTCAGTTCCAGCCGAACAGCACCAATCAGGGGCACTTCTTCAAGGCTGCGGCGATGCTCAAACCGGGCGTGACGGTGGAGCAGGCTAATGCGCAAATGAAGCTCGCCTTTGCGCAGTTCCACCGCCAGTTTCCTGAGGCCGTGGGCCCGCACGAGGGATTCGCCGTAGAGCCGCTGCGCGATTCGATTGTGAGCGATGTGCGCTCGTCGCTGCTCGTTCTGCTGGGCGCAGTCGGCATGGTGTTGCTGATTGCCTGCGCCAATGTGGCCAATCTGCTGCTAGTGCGCGCAACGGGACGCAAGCGGGAGTTCGCCATTCGCTCGGCGCTGGGAGCCAGCCGCACCCGCATCGTCCGGCAATTGCTGACCGAAAGCGTGATGCTGGCTTTCACCGGCGGAGTGCTCGGATTAATGCTTGGCTACGTCGGAGTGCGCGCGCTGCTGGCTGTGAGCCCCGCGGGATTGCCGCGCATTGGCGAGAATGGCGCGGCCGTGGGCGTGGATTGGCGTGTGCTTGGGTTCGCGCTGGCGGTCTCATGCGTCACGGGAATTATCTTCGGCCTCTTCCCCGCTATCAGCGCTTCGCGCACCGATCTGAACTCTTCGCTCAAGGAGAGCAGTAATCGGTCCGGTACGGGATTCCGTCAGGGCAAAGCCCGTGCTGTGCTGGTGATCAGCGAGGTTTCTCTCGCACTGGTATTGCTGGTGGGCTCCGCGCTCTTGATTCGAACATTCGTCGCACTGCGAGCCGTCAATCCCGGATTTGATGCGCACCATGTGCTGACGATGGAGATGTCGCTGACCGGCGACCGTTTTGAGAAGACTGCCAACGTAGCGCAAATGGTGCTTGATGGGCGCAACCGTTTAAACGCGCTGCCCGGCGTTGAAGCGTCTGCTTCGGCGTGCTGTCTGCCGCTCGAAGGCGGCTTCGGACTGCCGTTCATTATCGTGGGGCGGCCCTTGGGCAAGGAGCATCAGACAGGCGGCGCGGGCTGGTCCAATGTCTCGCCCGGTTACTTCGAGACCTTCAGGATTCCGATTGTGCGCGGGCGTGCCTTTAACGATCACGACAGCACGGGAGCACCCGGCGTCGTGCTGATCAATCAGGCGATGGCGAAGCAATATTGGCCGAAGGGAGATCCGCTGGGCCAGCAAATAATTATTGGCAAAGACGTGGGACCGGAGTTTGAAGAGCCTGCGCGGCAGATCGTAGGCATTGTCGGCGATATCCACGACGGAGGGCTGAATCGCGATCCGAGGCCGCTGATGATTATTCCGCAGGCGCAGGTGACGGACGGCATCACAAAGCTCAACGCGGGGCTCGGAGCAATTGCATGGTTGGTGCGGGCCCATGGCGATCCGCGTCAACTGACGTCGCAGATCACCGAGCAGTTGCGGCAGGCGAGTGGCGGCTTTCCGGTGGCGCGGGTGCGGCTGATGGACGAAGTCGTGATTCGCTCGACGGCCCGCGAAAGTTTCAACATGCTGCTGCTGACGATCTTCGGCGCGGTAGCGCTGGTGCTGGCCGCCATTGGCATCTATGGGCTGATGGCCTACTCCGTCGAACAGCGTAAGCAGGAGATGGGCATCCGCATGGCCCTTGGCGCGGATCGCGCGACAATTCGCAAGCTGGTTGTGTGGCACGGCATGCGGCTGGCGTTCATAGGCGTGGCCCTGGGCATCGGCGCGGCTTTTGGGTTGACGCGCTTTCTGGCGAGTTTTCTATTTGGAGTGAAGAGCTGGGATCCGTTAGTGTTTATTTCGGTGCCCATCATCCTCACTCTCGTGGCTCTGCTGGCGGTCTGGCTGCCGGCAACACGGGCGTCAAAGCTGAATCCGATGCAGGCGCTGCGCGTGGAATAGAGAAGACCGGCTCAGCCTTCTTTCTGCGCTCGCAGAATCAGAAAGACGCTGACGAGCACGAGCGTCGACCCCGCCAGAGTCTGCAGCGTAACGGGCTCGCCGGCGGCAAAGTAACCCAACGCAACCGCGACGATGGGATTTACATATGCGTAACTCGCTAACCGGCTTGCGGAGAAGTGCCCCAGCAGCCAGACGTAAGCGGTAAACGACAGCAAAGATCCAATAACGATGAGGTAGAGCAGCGCCAGTCCGGCATGCAGCGAGACTTGAGGCAGAGGGTGCAGCTCGCCGAAGAGTGCGGAAAGCGCAAGCAGAGCGGCCCCGCCAAGCATCATTGTCACGCCCGCTGTGAGCGGCCTGGATTTGGGAAGATCCATTGAACGCGTCAGCACAGACCCGAGCGCCCAGCCAATTGAACCCGCGAGGATGGCTAAGCACGGAATCAGGCCAAAAGAATGGCTTCCCCTGTGCAGGAGCAGAATTGCGACTCCACAGAAGCCGAGCAGCGTCGAAGTCAGCAGCATCCAGCGGAAAGGCTGCTGCCGAAGAGCCACCTCGCTCAGCATCGTGAGAATGGGAATGGTTGCCGCCAGCACAGCGGCGATGCCGGATGGAACGTACTTCTCTGCCCAGAAGAGCGGGCCGTACTCGGCAACGAACATCAGCATCGCCAGAATGGCCAGGTTGCGCCATTGCACCCGCGTTGGTTGCGCGTGCCTCTTCATGCGCATGAAGAGATAAAGCACGACACCTGCGGTGAAAAAGCGCGCCCCGGCGGCAAAGAACGGCGGCAGCTCCGTCACCGCGACGCGGATGGCGAGAAAGGTCGTCCCCCATAGGATATAAATCGCAAAGAAGGCAAGGGAGACGCGGATTCTGAACGATCTGGAAGTGGAGGTAACCGCCGTCCTCGCGACCACTGAATCGTTCATAAGTGTTATCACTTTACAGGAGGGCTTCGAAGCGCGATTGCCGCTGAGCTTGAACTCGTCCATTCGTGAGCCGGACTTAGTGAGCCCGGGCTTGAGTCCGGACTCGTCCATTAGACTGAGAGGGCAATGGATCGAGCACACGGGTTGATGGGTAGGGCGCCGGCTGCGCTGCTGGCCGCGGTGCTGGTTGTGACGCTGGCGGGTTGCGGCACGCCCGGTGCGCCTCAGCCGCCCACTCTCAATCTGCCTGAGCCCGTAACCAATCTCACCGCGGTGCGCGCCGGCGATCAGGTTTCGCTCAACTGGACCACTCCGCCGAAGAACACTGACAAGCTCGTGATGAAAAACGACGTCTCCGTGTGGATCTGCCGCAAGGAAGCGATGGGCACTTGCGAGGATGTGGGCAGAGGCAACCTTCTGCTCGCGCCCGGCAGCGCGGGCTCATTCATCGAAACGTTGCCGCAGTCCTTGGCTGCGGGTGCGCCGCGCACGCTTACCTATTACGTTGAGTTGAAGAATCGCAACGGCAAGTCGGCGGGATCATCGAATGGCGCAATGGCGCTGGCCGGGGCATCGCCCGATCCTCTGATTGGTTTCGGCGCGGAGGTGCGCAAGGCAGGCGTAGTGTTGCACTGGACCCCCGACAGCGAACAGGCCGCAGTGCGTCTGCGGCGCAGGCTGCTGACGCCTCCGGCCAAACCGCGGAAGGAAGGTCCGCTCGCGGCTCCCGCTGAGCCGCTTGAAGAAAATCTGCTGGTCGAAGACGGCTCGCAAGGCGGAAAGGCGCTCGATAAAGATGTGCGCTTCGGTGAAAGCTATGAATATCGGGCGCAGCGGGTGACCCGCGTGGCAGCGGATGGCAAAATGCTGGAGCTCGATGGAGCGCTCTCGCCTCCGGTGCAGGTAGAGGTGCGCGATGTCTTTC
>JBATYG010000016.1:0-5187 GCA_049673945.1 Occallatibacter sp. | reverse complement strand
CAGCAACACCACAGTTGCCGAGATCACCGGCTGTGTCGCTCCAGTGCAAGGCGTCCGTGCGCACAAGGCGCTGCTTAAGGAAAGCCTCGCGGTGGGCGACAAAGTGCGCACCGTCGTCGATGGCGAGCGCCGCGATGCCATTCGCCGCAACCATACGGGGACGCACCTGCTGCATGCAGCTCTGCGCCAGGTGCTGGGCAAGCACGTCAAGCAGGCAGGCTCGCTAGTCGATCCCACACGGCTGCGCTTCGACTTTTCCCACTTCGCGCAGGTTGCCGATGAAGAGATCGAAGAGATCGAGTCCATTGTGAACCGCGAAGTGCTGGCCAACGCCAAAGTGGAGACGCTTGAAGATGTGCCGATCGACGTGGCCGTGAACGAATATCACGCGATGGCCTTGTTCGGCGAGAAGTACGGCGACAAGGTGCGCGTGGTGAAGCTCTCCGATGGGTTCTCGACCGAGCTTTGCGGAGGCACGCACACTGCTGCGACCGGCGAAATCGGCCTCTTCAAGCTTACCGGCGAAGCCTCGGTTTCTTCAGGCGTGCGCCGCATCGAGGCCATCAGCGGGCTCGGCTCGCTCCACACCTTCCGCCGCGATTACGCGGTGGCGCAGCTTGCCTCGCAGATAGCGCCATCGGCCGACGGCAATCTTGCTGACTCGCTGCGCGCCAGGATGGCTGCGCAGGAGGATGAGCTGAAGCGCCTGCGCCGCGAGCTTGAAGACTCGCGGATGAAATCGGCCGCCGGCGCGCTCGACGATGTGCTGAGCCGTGCGACGGATATAAAGGGCGTCAAGGTCCTGGTGCATCGCGCCGACGGCCTCGAGCGCGGCCAGTTGCGCACGCTTGTCGACAACCTCAAGCAGAAGGCCGGCGAAGGCGTCGTCGTGCTCGCTTCAGCGCAGCCCGAAGGCAAGGTCGCCATCATTGCGGGAGTCACGCCTGGATTGATGAAGCGCATCCAGGCGGGCAAACTCGTTGGCGCCGTAGCCAGGCTGGTGGGCGGCTCGGGCGGCGGCAAGCCGGAGATTGCCGAGGCCGGCGGCAAGGACCAGGCGCAGATCGATGCTGCCCTGAAAGCCGCGCCGGGGATCGTGGGCGAACTGCTGGCGTGACGCAAAGGGGCACCACTCTGCGCCGACGAATCGTTATCGGTAGCCAGCGTTGCGCCGCAACGTGAAGCTGTACGCAACGCCAAACGAGAGGATCGGATAGGTCTTCAGTGGTTCCAGGCTCTTTTCGTCCTTGGCGATCTCTTCCCGCAGATTGCTCTGCACATCGGGGTCCGTCGCCACATTGAGGCAGTTCTGCCCGTTGGCGTCGCACACTTGCCCCGAGGTCAGCACCACGTTCAGTGTGGGCGCGCCCACAAAGGCGGCGCCGATTTCTACCGGGAATGAGAAGTGCCTGCCGCTGTGCGGAATCACGTTGCCCCATCCGGTGGTCATGGTGAAAGCAGGCGTCTGACTGTGCAAGCCTGCCGCCCCGTCACCCTTAACCGGGTCATCGGCTGACGAGTAGTAGGTATAACCATTCAGCTCGAAACTTGTTCCGCCATTCGCGACAAAAGTGCCTCCTGCCTCGTTGGTGTTGTGAAAGAGGAGCCCGGGACTGAGGCGGAAGCCGTGCCCAGCGAATGGATAGACATCAAGCGACGTCCCCACGGAACCAAGATGCAGTCTTCCGTCGATGGTGAAGCCACTGGTCGAAATACTGCTGGCAGTGTAGTTGAAGAAGCTTCCCGTGCTGCGCAGGTTCAGATGATTGTTGAGATTTGTCGTCGCGCTCACCTGGATTCCCAGGGCAGAGACACCCGCGCCGATGGCGATGCGCGAGAAGGGCGGATATCCGAGGACTGGGGGGCGGCTTGCATGGGACGTCATGACGGCGGCAGCGCCGTCTGCTCCGCGCTCAGGTATCACATCGGCCAGGGCCGCGCGACTCGATGAATCCGCCGGGTGCGGTTGTTCAGCCGAGATGGCGACCGGCGCCCACAGCAGTGCGGCGACGAGAGAGAAGAGGGTGGACTGTTTCATCATGATTACCTGTATGGGTAATCGGCCGCCAGGCCTGGGCCTTTAATTGCCACGGGCGCTGTTCGGCTTTCGGGCACCGGCTCGCGGCGGCGCTGGGGGGTATCCGTTCGGAGGCCCCCTTCGCGGCTCGACCGCGCCGGGCGCACGAAATGCCGTAATCTGTAGCCGATGTTCTCAGTGAAAGCAGCAGGATCGAAAACGGAGCGCATCCGCCACGCTTTGCTGGGCTGGTACGACGCCAACCGGCGCGACCTGCCCTGGCGGCGCAGCCGCGACCCCTATGCGATCTGGGTCTCTGAGATCATGCTGCAGCAGACGCGTGTCGCCGTGGTGATCGACCGCTACAAGGCATTCCTCGATCGTTTTCCAACGCTGCAGGTTCTAGCTGCGGCAGAGGAGCAGGAGGTGCTCGCCCTGTGGAGCGGCCTGGGCTACTATCGCCGCGCGCGCATGTTACACAAGGCTGCGCAGTTCGTGGTGAACCACCGCGGCGGAGTGCTGCCTGAGTCGGCAGCGGAGTTGCGGCTGCTGCCGGGAATCGGCACCTACACCGCGGCGGCGGTTGCCAGCATCGCTCACAACGAGTGCGTGGCTGTGGTGGATGGCAACGTGGAACGAGTGCTCTGCCGGATTGAGGGCTGGGCGGCCGACGAAAGCATGACCGGAAGCGCGCGGCGCCGCAGGGTTGAGACGGCTGCAGATGAGCTTGTCGATCCATCGCGGGCGGGAGACTTTAACCAGGCCATGATGGAGCTGGGCGCAACGCTCTGCCTGCCGCGCGGTCCCCGGTGCGTGGTGTGCCCCGTCGAATCTGATTGCGCCACGCGCGGCGAACACAAGACCCAGCCACGGCCGCGCATGCTGAGCCGGGAGGTGGGCTGTGCACTGGTACTGCGGGGTGGCAGGCCCGGCGACGCACGGCCTCACGAGGTGCTGCTCGAGCAGCGCGCCGATTCCAACTCGGTGATGCCCGGCCTGTGGCAATTGCCCGCGCTTCGTGAAGCGGCGGTACCTGATGCCGAGCTGCGCATGACCGTGCGGCATGCCATCATGCAGACAAACTACTATGTCCGCGTCCGCGCGGTTCTTGAGGACGACGTGGATGGCCTCACGGTGCGCGAGGGCCGGCGCTGCTGGGTTTCACTGGCGCGCGCAAGGGAGATGGCGCTCACCGGGCTGGCCCGTAAGATTCTTACCCGCGCGCATCTTTTTTCCGAGCCCATTGCTCTGCAGGCGATGGCGGCGGTACGCTGAACCTTCGCGGAGAAATCATGCCCACTCGTCGAGTACATGCGATTCTTACGTCTGTTTTCCTGGCATCCCCTTTCCTCTACGCGCAGCGAGCTGCGAACGTGCCCGCCGTTGCCGGGTTACCCGCTGCGGCGCGCGATGCTGCCTCGTCCATTGATCCTGAGAAGATCCGCGCGCACGTGCGCTTTCTCTCCCTCGATCTGCTCGAAGGCCGCGGGCCGGGCACACGCGGAGGCGAATTGGCAGCCCAGTACATTGCCACGCAGTTTGCGCTGGAAGGGCTAAAGCCTGCAGGTGACAATGGCACCTATTTCCAGCAGGTGCCTCTCTTCGCGGTGCATACCGATGAGGAGAGAACAAAGTTCGCGTTTGTGCCCGCGCAGGGCGCGGCGGTCGATCTCGCTTACGGTTCAGAGATCGTGGCGAAAGATGAAACCGGCCAGACCGAGGCTGCGATCGATGCTCCCATTGTGTTCGTGGGCTATGGCATTCACGCGCCGGAGTACAACTGGGACGACTATGCCGGTGTGGACCTCAAGGGCAAGGTTGCGCTTGTCATTGTGAATGAGCCGCCATCGAATGATGAGAAGTTTTTCAAGGGCAAAGCGCTGACCTACTACGGCCGGTGGACTTACAAGTATGAGGAAGCGGCGCGGCGAGGAGCGGTCGGCGTGCTGATCATCCACCGCAGAGATCTTGCAAGCTACGGCTGGGAAGTAGTGCGCAATTCGCAGGCGATCGAAAAGAGCTATCTCGCCAATGACCCTTCAGCGACGCTGCGCGCCGCTGCCTGGATTCAGCACGACGTGGCGCAGAAGCTTTTCACTCTGGCAGGCCTGGGGGACCTCGATCAGAATATCGATCGCGCCGGCAAGCGTGGCTTTCGCGCCGTTGAGTTGAACGTGCGGCTGCGCGGCAACGTTGTGAGCAAGGTGCGGCGCTACGTCAGCGCCAACGTCGTGGCGCGTGTTCCCGGAGCTGCTTCAGGCGGCAATGCGGTGCTGTACACGGCCCACTACGATCATCTCGGCATCGACGCGAGCGCAAAGGGCGACAACATCTACAACGGCGCTGCTGATAACGGCACAGGCTGCGGCATTCTTCTCGAAATGGCGCGGGCCTTCGCGCAGGCCAAGCAACCGCCGCCGCATGATGTCTACTTTGCGTCGGTCACGGCGGAAGAGCAGGGCCTGCTCGGCTCGCAATACCTGGGCATGCACCCGCCGATTCCGGCCGCGCGCTTTGCACTGGATTTGAACTACGACATGCTGTTGCCGATCGGCGTTCCGCTCTCTGTAAATATCACCGGGGCGAATCGCATCAGCTTCTATCCAACCATCGAGATGGTGGCTAAGGCCTTCGACCTGCAGCTTCTGGCGGACCCCAATCCGATGGCCGGCCACTACTATCGCAGCGACCACTTCTCGCTCGCCCGCGTTGGCATTCCTGCCTTCTCGGTTGACCAGGGCGATCTTTTTGAAGGCCACGATGCCGCCTGGGGCCATGCGCAGAACGAGGATTACAACGCGCATCATTACCATCAGCCGTCAGACGAGTATCACGCCGACTGGGACTTCAGCGGCAATGCGAAACTGGCGCGATTCGGCTTCGTGCTCGGCTGGCTTGCCTCAGAGCAGAAGAAGCCCATCGAGTGGCTGCCGGGCGATGAATTTGAGGCAGTGCGCAAGGCCAGTGAGGCGCGGTAGATGATCTGTCGTGGCGCCAGGCGCATTTCGCGGGACGCACGACCCTCAGTAGTAGTCTGCGCAGCTCAGGTAGTATCCGCACTGCGTGCACACCAGCTTGCAGCGGTGACCGGTGAGACGGGCGCTGCAGGTGGGGCAGATCTGGCAGTGATGCTCCAGTGGCGCTTCCGTTTCCAGGCCGCAGGCCGCACC
>JBATYG010000015.1:0-1685 GCA_049673945.1 Occallatibacter sp. | reverse complement strand
ATGGTATGGTGGCCGTGCCGCCGGCGAAGGCGACTACCGCCGCGCGGAAGAGATTGCGGCTGCGCTGATCGGCAGCGGGGCGGAGGGCGGCACGCGATGAAAGCCCTGAGCTCGCTCGATGCACGAGACCGCAAGCTGCTGATGGGCAGCCTGGGCGTCGCCCTGGCGCTGGCGGTATTGATCGGGATGCTGCTGCCGAGCGGCAACAGCGACGATAGTCCGTTGCCGTCAACGTATCTGGCCGGGCAGCATGGAGCGCGCGCGGCGTATGAGACGCTGCTGGGCGCGAATTATCCGATTGAGCGCTGGGAGCGGCCATTGACGGACCTGGCTGCGATTGCCGGCCCAGAGACGGTGGTGATTTTTGCCGAGCCGTTTTCGCGCGAGAGCGAAGACACCAAAGCAGTGCGGGAGATTGTGGAGAAGGGCGGACGCGTGCTGGCGACGGGCTACTGGGGCGGCCTGATTTTGCCCGGCGGCATGCCGAATACGTCGCGGCTTTTTAACTTTGCAGCGTGCCGGCTGGAACCTGAAGGACTGGACGCGCTGGCCGGCTCCGGCGAGGTGTGGATGGCGCCGCAAGCCACGTGGCAGGTGGGCAACCCATCCCATCGGATTCAGTTTGGGTGCGCGGGGCAGCCTGCGGTGGTGGAATATGAGTACGGCAAGGGGCATGTGGTGTGGTGGGCGAGTTCAACGCCTCTCGAGAACGGGTTTCTGGCGCGCGGAAACGATCTCGACCTGCTGCTGAACTCGATCGGGCCCCGCGAAGGACATCACTTTTACTGGGACGAGTCGTTGCACGGCGATGTGCGCTCGTCGTGGAGTTATGCGTCGGGCCCGGCGCGCACTCTGCTGCTGGTTGGGTTGCTGCTGGTGGCGCTGCTGATTGTCTTCAGCTTCAGCAGGCGCAGTGGGCCGATGCGTGAGCTGCCGCAGCCGGCACGCGGGGCGCCGATTGAGTTTCTGGATGCGCTTGGCTCGCTGTATCGCAGCGCGGGCGCATCTTCGACGGCGGTTGCGGTGGCGCTGGAGCGTTTTCGGCGGCAGGCTCTGCGGTTGTGCGGGCTACGGCCCGGGCCGATGCCTGCGGCAGAATTGGCGGCGGCAATTCGCAGGCGCTTTCCTAATGCGGATGGACGCCTCGAAGCAGATCTCGCGGCGAGCGAAGAGGCAACGTGGGACGAGCAGATTGAGGCGCGCGCGGCGTTGCGGCTGATCCAGGCGCTGCATGCGCATGCCGTGAGCCTTGCCGAGGTGGCAAAGCCGGGCAGCCAGGCGGCGCAGCAAACACATTCCAACGGGCAAGAAAGGGCTTCATGAGCGAGGAACCGATTGAAGGCGCAGGTCGCGGAGCGGTCGCAGAGCCGGCGGCGCTGCAGGCGACGAGCAGGCTGATCGCCCACGCGCGCGGCGAACTTGGCCGCGTGATTTCAGGACAGAGCGCGGTGATCGAAGAAGTGCTGATTGCCGTGCTGTGCCAGGGACATGCGCTGCTTGAGGGCGTGCCGGGCATTGCGAAGACGCTGATGGTGAAGGCGCTGGGACGGCTGCTGGGGCTGGGCTTCCAGCGCGTGCAGGCGACGCCGGACCTGATGCCGGCCGACATCCTGGGCACGAATATTCTGCGCGCCGGCACGGAGTCGTTTTCGTTTCACGCTGGGCCGGTGTTTACCGATCTGCTG
>JBATYG010000014.1:0-5812 GCA_049673945.1 Occallatibacter sp. | reverse complement strand
TTTGAACTCGTATCGTCTGCACGCTCCTCCCATCCTAAAGCGTGCGCATCGCCGCCCACAAACATGCGCCCACCGGCGGTACAGCGAGGCAGAGAACCGGCGCCCATCGGATTTCGTTTCAAAAGGTGGAGCAGGCAGAGCGCGTCCAGCGGCAGCATCAAAGATTTAGGCGCCGCCCTGCAGGCGAACCTGTAAACTGCCTGAGGCAGGAGGACTCCTCAATGCAAACCCGCATCCAGGGCACAACAATGCCCGTGCTTGACGTGCAGCTCGATCCCAACGAGAGCGTCTTCTCAGAGAGTGGCGAGCTTTCGTGGATGACCTCTTCCATCCAGATGGCGACCCACACCCAGATGGGCGGCGGCGGCGGCCTTTTCGGCGTCTTCAAGCGCATGGCCGGTGGCGGCAGCATCTTCATGACCGAGTACCGCGCCCTGCAGTATCCCGGCGAGGTCTCCTTTGCCACCCGCGTGCCTGGCCACATCGTGCCCGTGCAGGTCAACCCGGGCATGGAGTACCTCGTGCATCGCCACGGCTTTCTCTGCGCCACGCCGCAGATCACCATCGGCGTCGGCTTTCAGCAGTCGCTCGGCGCCGGCATCTTCGGCGGTGACGGCTTTCTGCTGCAGAAGATCGGCGGCTCTGGCACCGCCTGGCTTGAGCTCTCAGGCGAGCTGATCGTCAAGACGCTCGCTCCCGGCGAAGTGCTGCGCGTTCATCCGGGCCACGTCGGCGCCTTTCAGGCTTCGGTTTCCTTCCAGATCATGACGGTTCCCGGCATTCGCAACATGATCTTCGGCGGCGACGGCATCTTTCTCGGCGTTCTTACCGGGCCGGGCATGGTCTGGCTGCAGACATTGCCTATCGCGCGTCTTGCGCATCAAATCAGCGAGTACCTGCCTCGTGGCGATGTCCGCCAGGCGGCTCCGGCTGCTGCGGGCGGCGCTCTGCTTGGCGGAATCGTCGGGTCCATCCTCGGCGGCGATCAATAACGATGTTTTTCTCGAGCGCCCGGCTGCCATGAGCCGGGCGACGCACGAACTCACGGATGACCGACCCTCCTTCGAAAAGCCGCAGTAACATCGTCTTCGCCTTCGTCGTGGCGCTGGGTCTTTACGTCGCGTGGATTCTGCGCGACGTGCTGCTGTTGCTCTATGTGAGCGCGCTGCTGGCCGTTGTCTCTCAGCCCGTCGTCAACTCCGTCGAGCAGTTTCGCGTCGGCAAATATCACCCCTTCAGCAAGGTAGCCGTGCTGGTTCTGCTGCTGGCCGTGGTCGGCGTGCTGGTGGCCTTTGGCGCGCTCGCGTTGCCGCCCGTCATTGCAGACCTGCAGACCTTCTCAAAAGAGGCGCCGGCACGCGTGCCGCTCATCCTTGAGAAGCTGCACCGCATTCCTTTTGCCGGCCGCATCAACGCAAGCGACGTCAGCGCCCGCCTGCAGGACATCGCCAGCTCTTCAGCTAAAGAAGTGATCATTTCGTTCACAAGCTTGACCGGCAAGCTCTTCACCATCGTCATGGGCATAGTGCTCACCATCTACTTCATTGAAGAAGGCGACACCGCCTACCGCTGGTTCCTCTCCTTCTTTCCCGATCACAGCCGCCGCAGGCTTAACGTAACGCTGCAGCGCTCTGAGGCCCGCATGGGCCGGTGGCTGCTCGGGCAATTGTCTCTGATGGTGATCCTCTGGGTGGCCAGCACCGTCACGTTTTTGCTGCTGCATGTGCGCTATGCCTACGCGCTTGGCGCGCTTTCAGGATTGCTCAACGTCATCCCTATCCTGGGCGCTGCCATCTCCATCGCGCTGGCGCTCATTGTGGCTGCGGTCGATTCATGGGGCAGAGTGGTCGGCGTGGCCGTTTTCTATCTCATCTATCAGCAGATTGAGAACTCCATCCTCACGCCGCGCATCATGCAGAAGCGGGTCGGCCTGCCGGGCCTGGCGATTCTCGTCTCGCTGCTGCTCGGCACCGAGCTCGCCGGCATCGTTGGCGCGCTTGTCTCCGTGCCGACAGCCGTGCTCGTCACCGAACTCGTCAACGAATACCTCGTGACCAAGGACGGAGCGTGACCGGCCGTTTGGCTTACCGGATGGCTTGAAATGCCGCGTCCACGGCTACCTTCATCACGCCGCAGTTGGCCAGAAAATGCACAACGCTGTCGCTCAGTGCGTCTTTCGGCACCGGGATTGGATGCGAGAGCTCCGCTTGCGCACCGGCACGTTGCTGCGCCGTCAGATTGGCCGAGACACGCCGTAGTTCTGGAGTCCCGCGCCTCTCATGCGAGCCTGTGCCGGCCAACCGTAATTCTCCCGAGCCCTGCGCGTCGAGAATTCGCACCGCCAGCTTGCGCGCCAGGCCCAGGTCAAAGCTCTCTGCGATAAAGACCATCGGCCCGCGCCGCGTAATCACCACCGGGCCCTCGTTGGTGGAGTAGACCTGCTCGTTGTTGCCGTCATTCGGCGCCGCGCTTTCCGCGGCCTCATCCTCTTTTACGCCGGAGTACTTCCGCCCCAGCTCGGCTTCATATAACGTCGCAAACTGCTGTGCCGATGCCGCGCTCCTCCACGACGAAAGATAAAACAGCCCGATTGACTTCGTGCTTGCCTGGTCCGCAGCCGAGGCATCGCGCCGCTGGCCGGCCCAGTAGATGCCGCCGTCCCACGCCGGGGTAAGATCGCGCGCAGCCGCATCGCCGCCGAAGATGCCCGCCAGGATATGCACGTCGAGTTGGCCCACCTGCCCGATGTCATAAGGCCGGTAATCCTTGTCCACCAGCGGGTGAATATCCGGCAACAGCAGCACCGTCGGAAGATGTCCCTTCTCGTATTCGCGTGGGTTAATGATCTCCCACGATGAGGACGGCGGCCGATCCAGCACTCCGGCAAACGCCGCGTGCTGTCCCTGGTCCATCCACACATCCTGCTCAAAGCTCAGACCTTCGCGATAGGGAAACATCAGCGACTCAGACAGCAGCAGGGGCGCCCGCGCCAGTACCGGAGAATCGCCCGCGGTCGCCATCTGCTGCTTGATGATGTCCACAACCTCCGGATCCTTCAGCAGGCTGTGCCCCATCGGCTTGAGAATGTTGTCCATCATCACCGCGGTCGCCTGGCCCTCGGTCACCGCCTCGCGCGCCGTGTCCAGCTCATCCTTGGCCAGGTGAACGGTGTCGTCCGCAGAGTTCGTCGAAACATCCTCCGGCGTCTGATCGCTCCACTTTTCCAGGTCCACATGCTGGTCCTGCAGCGCGTGGGTCAGCTCGTGGGCCAGCACCGGTTTCTGCTCATCGACACTGATCCAGTCCAGCAGGTTCACCGTCTTGGTCTTCGGGTCGTAGTATGCCTCAATCTGCTCCTTCAAGAGCGAAAGCAGAAACGGCTTGAGGTTGAAGTCGCGATCCAGCAGGCCAAACTTCTTCAGCACGATCTCGCTGCGCTGCATCCGCTTCGCGTCCTCATCCTCGTTGAACTTTTCCTCGAGATAGCTCTCCACCGCGTTGCGGGTGGTCATCCTGCGCTTCACATCGCTCTTGATTGGCAACCCGGTCTCGTCCGATGAAAACTTGAGCAGTTGGTCCACCAGCGAAAAGAGCTGCTGCGCCTGCTCGGGCGTGATGTGCGTCTCACCCTTCGGGGTCTTCTGCGCCCCGGCCGGAGGAGTCGGCGCCGGCGTCTGGGCCGGGGGATGCGTTGGGGCCTGTGCGGGCGCCGGGGCGCTCGTCTGCGCCGTTGCGATGCCCTCCGCGGCCAGGCAAAACGCAAGGGCCAAGCCACACAAAAGCCTTGCCTTGCGCTCCAATCTCGGTTGTCTGGCCATTCCTTCTCCTATGCATTTCAAGTGTCGTCGGGTCGGTCATCGGGTCAGTCATCGGGTTGCGCCGCGCATCCAACCTCAAGGCTATAATCAGGATGCGCGCCTTGCGGAAATCATTGCACGAAAGCCGGCCAGACGTCGCGGAATTGCTCCCCATGACCGAACCAGTAATTGCGGCAACTCAGTTGGCCACGCCGCTTGCCACCCTTTTAGGGTCCACAGTCAAACACCCTGCGCTCGCCGAATATCGATCCGTCCTGACCCCTCGTGAGTTGGACGGTGCGGCAGTCGAAATAGCGGCGCTCACCGCCGGCGCCGCCGTCCACGATCTGGGATGGCTCAGGCGCGTCGCCGTGCGCGGCGAAGACCGCTTCCGCTGGCTCAGCGGCATGGTCACCAACACCGTCAACGACCTCGCGAACAACGCGGGCGCATGGAACCTGGTGCTTAACGCTCAGGGCCGCATTCAAGGTGATCTGGCCACCTGGCGCGAAGGCGACAATCTGGATCTTGTGATCGCGGCTGATCAGTACGACAAGCTTCTCGCCCACCTGGAACACTTCATCATCATGGACGACGTCGAGCTGGTTCCGCTGGGGCAGGAGCCCGGCGCGGCCGAAACCTGCCTCGGTGTGACCGGCCCGCGGGCCGACGAAGTGCTCGCCCGCATTGGCCTTCCCACATTGCCTGAGCCCATGACGGCGACGCGCGTCGAGTGGAACGGCCTCGACCTCCACGTGATGCGTGGCTACGGTGCAATCGCGGAACACTACGAGCTGTGGACGCCCGCGGCCGGCGTGAAGCGCCTCTGGCGGACGCTCTCGACGGGCGGCGCCACTCCTGCCGGCTTCGCCGTGCTGGACGCCTTTCGCATCGCTGAGGGCATCCCCCTTTACGGCGTCGATATCGTCGAACGCTATCTCCCGCAGGAAACCTCGCAGATGCGGGCGTTACACTTCAATAAAGGCTGCTATCTGGGGCAGGAGATCGTTGAGCGCATTCGTTCGCGGGCCAGCGTGCACCGCCACCTGCGCTCGCTTGAACTGAACGGGCCCTTACCCTCCCCGGGCGCTGAGCTTACGCTGGACGGCGCTGCTGTTGGTCAAATAACCAGCGCCGCGGAGCTGCCGCTTGCTGCCGGGAAACGTGCCTTCGCGCTCGGCATGATCCGCGCCGAGGCCGAAACGAGCAATGAACCCCTGGCATACGCCGCCGGAACGGCGCGTCTGCTTTCCGGGCCGCCTCAATTTTGAAAGCGTCACGGGCAACGTTTGAAAGCAATACGGGAAACACGAGACTATGAGCGATAAGCCGAAATTCGAAGTGATTGACCGCCGCAAGATGAAGGCGGAAGAAGAAGAGCACTCCCAGCCCTCGGCGCCACCGGCCGAAAAGCCCGCCGAAGCGGTATCTGCCGGCCCCCAGCTGGTTGTGCCCGCAGCGCAGGCCGAGGAGCTTGCCGAAGACCTCGCCGCCGAAGTCGCCGCCGAGGAAGAACAGCTGCCCAACCTTCCGCCGCCGCCCACAGTTGAAGAGAGCCGCCAGCAGAAGTCGGCCTATGACGCCTCGGCGCAGCGTATTGAAGATCTCATCCGTGCGCAGAATCCCGCCATGGGCGCGCCGCCGCCGGTGGCCTTCGAGCATCTCGTGCAGCAGCTCTATCTTTCGGCCATGATCCAGATGGGCGCTGGCGCCCAGGAAGGGCAGCGCCCGCGCATCGACCTTCTCGGCGCGCGCCAGACTATCGACCTGCTGGCCGTGCTTGCCGAGAAGACCAGGGGCAATCTCACTGACGCCGAAGACAAAATCATCCAGACCGTCCTCTTTGAGGCTCGCATGGCGTTTCTTGAGCTCTCCAACATGGTCACGCTGCAGAGTGTTCAGGCTCCTCCTCCGACCACCAAGCGATAGATGCAGGGAAAGCTCACATTTCTGGGCACTGGAACATCCATGGGAGTTCCAACGGTGGGGTGCGACTGCGCCGTTTGCACCTCCAT
>JBATYG010000013.1:0-1807 GCA_049673945.1 Occallatibacter sp. | reverse complement strand
ATTCTGGGCCAAATATCGAGAGATGCAGAAACGCGACAACGAGCAATGAGTAGTAACCGCCAACTCGCAAACTGCCCTTCCACTACGGCAAGCCTACCCCGCTATCGCTGCTAACTCCGCTCTCCTGCCAGCCGCTGCGCCCGCCACACCGCGCCCTCAATCCCTGCCACTTCCGTTTCCAGGATTGGCAGCTCCGGAGCAGCTGCCCGCAGCCCCGCAAAAAACGGCTCGCGCACCAGCAGCACAAATTCCACCAGGTCCTTCGCCGCCTGCGCCAGCACCGCCGCCGCCACTGCGTCGCCTTCTTCAGCCAGGCCGCTGATCGCAGGCGCCAGCGCGGCAAAATCGGGACCAGGCGTACCATCGCCCACGTTCACTAACTCGTCAATTGATTTTGTGCCCCAGATGCGCCCCACCGTCTCCAGCACCCGCGATGGCTCTTCGCGATCGTAGGCGCGCAGTGCCTGCCGCACCGCGTTCACCCCGATCCAGTAGCCCGAGCCTTCATCGCCCAGCCGCGAACTCCAGCCGCCCGCATTCTCGCGCCGCCCGTCCGGCCCGCGGCCCACCGTGTTTGAGCCCGTTCCCGCAATCTGCAGAATCCCCGGCCCGCCCTTAAACGCCGCATCGAGCGCGATCACTTCGTCGCCTACAATCTCTGCGCGTTCCACGCCAAAATCCCTGAGCACCTTCGTGATCCACTCCGGCACGCCCGGCATCGTCGCAGAAGCCACGCCCACCGTTGCCGCGCTGACGCTCACCGTGCCCGCCTGCGCGAAGGCATCCTTTAGCACCGCGCGCAAATGCTTCTCCGCGGCTTCTGCGCCCACGCGCAGCCGCTTGATCGAGCCATTCTCCGCATAGCCCAGCACCTTGTTCCCGTCCACAAGCGAGGCCCGCGTCTTCGTTCCCCCGCCGTCAATCCCCAACACAACGCTCATCGTCTCTCCGAACTTACTGCTGCTTCTTCTCGGGCTCTTTTCCGTCATCGCGCAGCGTTCCCGCCAGCACGCTCAGCTTGCCATCCGTCTTCGGCGCCGCAAGACCCAGCATGTGCGCCATCCACGGATACAGATTCACATTCTCAAACGTCCGCACCGTCCTGCCATGCACCAGATCCGGCCCCTGCGCATAAAAGCTCGCCTTCATCTCCGGTATCCTGCGCGGATCGTATCCATGATTCCCCGCGTTCGGCGCATGATCCGGCTTGCCCTCCGCTGGCCCGTGCGCGCGAATCGCATACGGACCCGTCGCAATCAACACCGGGTCGCCCTCCCGCGGATTGTCCCGGTAATCCAGCCCCGCCGGCGAATCCTTCCGCCGGTACACCATGAACTCCGAGGTCGCATGCTTCAGCTGGTCGTAGACGCGCGCCGTGTCTTCTTCCGTCTTGCCGTAGAGCAGATATCCCGCCGTCTCAAATCCCGTCAGATCGGTGAACTTGTCCAGCGTGATCCAGCCGCCCTCCGTCTTCGCCATGCCGTGATCGCTCACCACGATCAAATCAATCGGAAGGTGAGTCGCGTCGAGATTCGTCTTCAGCTCGCCAATCACCGCATCCAGCTTGTGCACCGCGGCCTTCGTCTGCGGAGCATCCGGGCCAAACTCATGCCCTGCGTGATCCACGTCGGAGAAATACAGCGTGATGAAGTGCGGCCTCTCCGCCGACGGCAGGTGCAGCCACTCGATCACCTGGCTTACGCGCGCATCGTTGGGAATCTTGTCATCGAAGTGCAGATAATACGTCGGCCGGTATCCGGCAATCTTCGCCTCCGACGCCGGCCAGAAGAAGCACGCCGTCCGCATC
>JBATYG010000012.1:0-7753 GCA_049673945.1 Occallatibacter sp. | reverse complement strand
CCTGCGTGCCGACGGGCATCACGCCCAGCTCGTCCAGCAGCAGCGTGACGCCGGAAGCAAGTTCAAAGCATCCGGAGCGGCGTTCGAGCGCCCCCGTGAAGGAGCCTTTCTCGTGGCCGAAGATTTCACTTTCAATCAGGGTCTCAGGAATGGCGGCGCAATTGACGGCGACGAAGGGCCGCGGCTTGCGCGGGCTCAGATCATGCAGGGTGCGGGCGACCAGCTCCTTGCCGGTGCCGCTCTCGCCGGTGATAAGCACCGAGACGTTGGAAGGGGCGATCTGCTCAATCAGGGAGAAGATATCCCGCATCGGGCGCGAACTGCCCACCATCGAGCCGAGAACTCCGCTCTCGCGCAGGCGCCGCCGCGCCACTTCGAGCTCGATGGCAGTCTCCCGCTGCCGCGTGGCGTTTGCCAGGATCGCGCGCAGGCGGGCCGCGTCGACCGGCTTTTGCAGAAAGTCGTAAGCGCCCAGCTTCATTGCGTCCACCGCCACCTGGATGGAGCCCTGCGCCGTGAGCAGCACCACCGCCACGTTTGAGGCAACGCCGGAACCTGCCTCAGAGAGCTTCGCGAGGAGCCCAAGTCCGTCGAGGCGCGGCATTTTCAGGTCGGTTACAACGATCGCCGGCTCCCACGAGAGAGCCTTTTCCCAGCCCTCCACGCCATCTCGCGCGGCCTCGGTGCGGTAGCCCCAGCCCGAAATCAGCTCGGCAAGCCCCGTCAACGCGTGGGGTTCGTCCTCGACGATCAGGACCCTGACTGCATTCTGCATAAGGGCATTCTAGCCAATCTAGGGGTTCCGTGCCTCCGCGCGTGGTGATCAAGGCGCAAAACCAGCCCGATCAGGGCGATCTTCGCTAGACTGATTCCATGCTGAACTACGAGATTGCTCCTGCGGATGCGGCCACTCTGCTGCGCGAAAAGAAGGCTCGTTTCATCGATGTGCGGGAGCCCTGGGAAGTTGCCGCGGCGCATATCGAAGGCAGCCTCGTGATGCCGATGGGGGATGTGCCGGCAAGGGCGCACCAGGAACTCGATCCCGATGAGCGGCTCGTGGTCTTCTGCCACCTGGGGCAGCGCTCGATGAGCGTTACCGCCTGGCTGCGCAACCAGGGGTTTGAGAATGTGCAATCGATGTGCGGCGGCATCGCGGCGTGGTCGGCAGATGTTGATCCCAACGTAGCCAGATACTGACGCCAAATCGAATCAGCGGCCGAAAAGATAGGTGAACTGCAGAAGCCCGTTGTCGATTCCTGGATTGAAGTCCGCCGTGTCGTGGTTCGAGATATGGTGGTAGCGGTATTCCAGCCGGACCGATTGTGAGCGGGTCTGATAAAGCTCGATCCCGGCTCCAAGGTCGAAGGTGAAGTTGAACGATCCTGCATATTGCACTGGAATGGCCTGCGTCGAATACATGTAGCCGCCATGCGCGATCAGGAATGGCTGCAGCTTGCGGCTGGGCAGGAAATTCCACTGCATCCCCACTGGGGAGAGGGCTTCGCCTATTGTCCACTGGCGGCCATGGCAGAAAATGGAAACCGTTCCGGCGTAGGTGACGCCAGCCTCCGTGTAAGAGTAAGTCTCCGTAATCGGGGCGCAGGTGATCGACGGTCCTTCGTCGGAAGTTAAAGTTGCGACACTCGGGGAGGTTTGGTCCACCACGGCGCGGGTCAGCGGATCGCCTTCGAGCGCCACTGGAAGTATCTCGGCGTTGTACTGCCAGTTCACAACACGGGTCAGCAAAAGCTTGCGGCTATAGGACACGCCGATGTTGATTAGCTTTCGCTTTTCCGCCGAGCCCAGCAGCATATGGCTTGAGTTCCACGAGTAGGCGCCGAGGATCCCGAAGGAATTTGTACGGGCATAGTAGCGGGCGCCTTCCGCAACGGTCTGCGCGGCGCCGGAGGCTGCGGGTGCGATTGACGCCAGAAGGATTAAACGAGCGGTCAGGCGAAGTGTGAGACGAAGGATCGGGCAAGGTTTCGGAATCCGGCGGAGTGCAGCCGTGCGACAGTTGTCAGTCAAAGAATCTCCCCTTCGCATTGCCAGACTGGTGAGTAGCCCAACCGCATATACTCTTACTTGGCTTTTGACGCTGTTTCAATGAGAGTGTCCCTAATGTCCTTATCTGCTGTTGCTTACGCCGAGGAGAATCACGCGCGGTTTCTGGGCGAGCTGAAGGCGCTGCTTCGCATCCCCTCCATCTCCACGCTGCCGGAACACAAAGAGGATTGCCGCCGCGCCGCCGGCGTGCTCGCGGCGGAGCTTGGCCGCATCGGCATGGAGAATGTGCGCATCCTCGAGACATCGGGACATCCGCTGGTCTATGCCGACTGGCTGCATGCCGCAGGCAAGCCGACCGTGCTTTGCTATGGACACTACGATGTTCAGCCGCCCGATCCGCTGGATGAATGGATTACGCCGCCCTTTGAGCCTACCGAACGCAACGGCAGTATCTATGCGCGCGGCGCTGTCGACGACAAGGGACAGGTCTGGGCGCAGGTGAAAGCGCTTGAATCGCTGCTCGCAGCCAACAAGGGGCTGCCGATTAATGTGCGCGTGGTCTTCGAGGGTGAGGAAGAGGTGGGCGGAGAGGGAATTGCGGCCTACGTAGCCTCGAAGCCCGCTGACCTGACGGCGGACTTCGCCCTGATTTCTGACACGGACCTGTTTGCCCCGGGTCTGCCGACGCTTTGCGTGGGGCTGCGCGGCATGATCTACACAGAAATCGAAGTGCGCGGCGCAAAGACCGATTTGCATTCGGGCATGTACGGCGGAGCCGCTCCCAATCCCTTTGTTGCGCTGGCGCAGATCATCGCCGGTCTGAAGGACACGGGTGGACACATTCTGATCCCCGGCTTCTATGACGATGTGATCCCCCCGAGCGAGCCCGAACTGGCTACCTGGCGTGCGCTACCCTTCGACGAAGAAGAATACCGCAAAAGCGAGGTTGGCTCCTCCGCTCTCGTGGGCGAGGCAGGGTACAGCGTGCTCGAGCGGACCTGGGCGCGTCCGACGCTGGATGTTCATGGCATGCCGGGCGGCTTTGTGGGCGCCGGCGCAAAGACCGTCATTCCTGCCAGGGCGCTGGCGAAGGTCTCAATGCGGCTGGTCCCAGGAATGACGCCGCCAAAGGCGTTTGCCCAGTACAAAACTTACGTCGAAAAGCTGGCCCCGGCCGGTGTTAGCGTAAATGTGCGCCTCATCCATTCCGGCGACCCCTGCATTGTGCTTACTGATAACCCCTACATTCAGGCCGCCACGCGCGCGCTTCGCGAGGTGTGGGGGAAGGAAGCGGTCTTCATTCGCTCCGGCGGATCCATCCCGATCGTGGGTGACTTTGCGCGGCACCTGGGGCTGCCAAGCGTGATGATGGGCTTTGGTCTTCCGGATGACAATCTGCACGCGCCCAACGAGAAGTTCAACCTCACGAACTTCAAGCTGGGCATCCGTTCGCTGATTCGCTTTCTTGAAGAGGCGGGTGCCTGAGCAGATGCAATCTGGCGTGGGCGGGACGAAGCTGGGAGCCGGCATCGCCTTCGCTCGTCACGTATGCTGATTTGAAGAGATGCCAGACCCCCCCTCCGATCCCGAGATTCAGGTTCCGGGCGACATCGCCGAGATGATTGCCGGCGATCACGCCTCGGCGCAGCAGGACCGCGCGTCGGACGAGCCAGTCATCGTCTTCGAAAACGTCTCGATCTCATTCGGCGATCGCGCGGTGCTCGAAGACGTCTCCTTTTCGGTTCATCGCGGGCAGACGCTCTGCATCCTGGGGCGCAGCGGCGTCGGCAAATCGGTCTCACTGCGCTTGCTGATGGGCTTCCTCAAACCGCAGTCCGGCACGATCCGGATGGAAGGGCAAGAGATTACCGAGCTGAGCGAAGCGGGCATGCAGGAGATTCGCAAGCGCGTCACGATGGTCTTCCAGAACGGGGCCTTGTTCGACTCACTGAGCGTACGCGAGAACGTGGCATTTCCCCTCCGAGAGCGCGGGGCGCTGGACGAGGACCAGATCCAGCAGATCGTCGATCGCCTGCTCGAGATGGTGGGCGCCGACGATGTCGCCGAGGACCTGCCCGCCAGCCTTTCCACCGGCCGGCGCCGAGCCGTGGCGATTGCACGCGCTCTGGCCTCGCAGCCCGAGGTCGTACTGTACGACGAGCCCACCACGATGGTTGACCCGATCATTGCGCGCCGGCTCGGCACGATTATTCAAAAACTTAAACGGCAACTGGGCTTTACCAGTATCGTGGTAACCCACGACATGCGCTTCGCCAAGCGGTTGGCCGATGTGGTGCTCTTTCTGGCCGAGGGCAAGGCCGGCTATTTCGGTCCGCTGGCAGGATTCCTGGCGTCAAAAGACCCGGATATCCGCCGATTTCTCCTCCTCGATGCCTATGAGCTGCCCAAATGCTGAGATGTGCTCAATTCGTAACTACCGGGGCCCAGAAAGCTCTTGCACATCGATCAGTATCTCCATGATTCTCAAAGTGTATTAGCAGACAACCGAGGGGCACAGGCTTGCGGCAAATGCTGAGTCTGTTATGGCCAGGTACGTGCTGGTTTGTGTGCCCGTCGGATGACAGGGCCCCGCAGGGTGCGGCTTACTCGTGGTGTATCCAGGGGCAAGTCTCAGCAAGTGGTCAGCAACGCGGTGAGATCCCCGGCTGCCAGTACCCCGCAGAATCCTGTTCAGGCTCGAAGGCGAGGTTCGCGAAAGACGAATGGCGACATCCGGACTTTGGCAGAGAATTTCCGGGACCGTGTCGCAGCCCAGTGAGTGGGCAGGCGACTGCGTTGACGCACGACCGCGGAATTTCCAGGGCAAACTGACGCTATGGATTCTGCTCGACGTGCTCACGGTCGTAGTTTCGTCAACTCTTGCCACGGCCTACAAAATCCATGCAACTCCTGTGGCTGCGGCGCAATATTTCTACCAGGGGACTCTCGTTCACGGCCGCTCGATGGGGATATTGCTCGCTTTCCTTTGCGGCTTTGCGCTGGTGCTGGTTGCCACCAGCAAGCGCATGCATCTTTACAATCCCGCCAGGTTCACGAACTTTCTGCACGAGCAGCGACTCAGTGTGCAGGCCTGTTTCACGGCGGGACTTCTCCTGACGGGCACGCTCTACATCTTGCGCGGGGAGGATATCCCCCGCACCATTGTGCTGCTCACCATTGGCCTGGTTACGCTCGCGCTGAGCCTGCGCCGGTTGATTTACCGGCTACTGCTCTATCGCCGGTTTGAGCGCGGACTCGACCGCCGCAACGTGGTCATTGTGGGCACCGGCCCTGAAGCCCAGGCGCTGCGCCACCATCTTGAGAGCATCGGCCGCCTCGGTTATACCTTCAAGGGCTTCATTCAGACTGAGGGTCACAAAACTACCGCAGCCGCGGCCGAAGTGCTGGGCTCGCTGGAAACGCTTTTCAACCACACGCGGAAACATTTTATCGACGAGATATTCTTTACGACTGCGTGCGAGCAGGGGGTTATGCAGGAGGTGCTTGAAAAGGCGCGCATGCACGGCGTAGACCTGCGGCTGGTCCCTGATCTTTACGGCGGACTGGCATGGAACAGCCCGATCGAGTACGTGGGCCAGTTCCCGACGATTCCCCTGCACTGCGGCGTCGTGCCGGAGATCGGGCTCGTGCTCAAGCGCGGGCTGGACCTGGTCTTTTCAGCGATGACCCTGCTGTTGCTTTCTCCGGCCTTGCTATTGATCTGCCTGGCGATCAAGCTCGACTCGCGGGGGCCGGCTCTCTACGCCTCGGAGCGCATCGGCAAGAAGGGTCGCGTCTTCCGCTGCTTCAAATTCCGAACTATGGTTAGTGATGCTGAGCGGCGGCTCGCGGGCATTATCCACATGAACGAGCGCGACGGCGTGCTCTTCAAGATGGCCAATGATCCGCGCATTACGCGGGTGGGCAGAATCCTGCGTAAATATTCACTGGATGAGCTGCCGCAGTTTCTGAACGTTCTGCGCGGCGATATGAGCGTGGTGGGCCCGCGGCCACCGCTTGCCAGCGAGGTGGAGGAATACAAGCTGAGCCACCTGCGCCGGCTCAACGTCACCCCCGGCATCACCGGTCTGTGGCAGGTGCAGGCTCGCCAGGACCCCTCCTTTGACAGCTACGTCTCGCTCGATCTGACCTACATCGAAAATTGGAGCATCTGGCTTGATCTTAAAATTATTGTCCGCACTATCGGGGTCGTTCTCTCCGGAACTGGAACATAGTTCGACCCGCGAAGCGTTTGCGTATCGGGCCGCCGCCATGAGCGGCCTTCGTATTTTGAGGCGCTAAACTGGATATGTGAAGACAGCGCTCGCGCAGATCAATCCAACGGTCGGAGATTTCACGGGAAATCTTGAAAAGATTGTGAAGGCGAGCCGGCGCGCGGCCGCGCAGGGAGCGCGCCTGACGGTCTTTTCCGAACTGGCGATTTGCGGCTACCCATCAGGCGATTTCTTCGAGAAGCCAAGTTTTCTCGCCCGCTGCCAATCGGCAGTAGAGGAGCTTTCTGCGGCCACCCGCGATCTTTCGACGGCGGTGCTTGTGGGTGTTGCGCTGCCGGCTCCGGACAATGCGGGTAAACCCGCGGTCAACGTCGCGGTCCTGATGGATAAAGGGAAGGTGCTACTGGAGCAGCAGAAGCGCCTGTTGCCTTTCTACGATGTCTTCGACGAGCAGAGATATTTTGCCGCGGGGCAGTCGCAAAAGGTTGTCGAGCTGGATGGCCTGCGGCTGGGCATCACTATTTGCGAGGATGCGTGGAATGACAGGAACTTCTGGCCGCGGCGTCTCTACGGGATCGATCCGGTTGAAGAGGTGATGCGTCAGGATCCCGCCATCCACATCAACCTTTCGTCGTCCCCGTTCTGGCACGGCAAGCGCGAAGTCCGCCGCGAGATGCTTGCTGCGATCGCTCGCCGGGACGGCATTCCCGTGTTGATGTGCAACCAGGTCGGCGGCAATGACAGCCTGATCTTCGACGGTTCATCCGTCCTGCTCAACTCCCAGGGCGAGCTCATTGCCCAGGCCGCTTCCTTTGCGGAGGATCTTGTTGTCGCCGATCCCTTTTGCGCGCCGCGCATTCCCGAACCCGCGCAGGACGACACGGAAGCTGCATACCGCGCTCTGGTGCTTGGCACGCGGGATTACGTACGCAAGTGCGGCTTCAGCAAAGCCCTGATCGGCCTCAGCGGCGGTATCGATTCGGCCCTGGTGGCGGCAATCGCCAGCGAGGCGCTGGGTCCTGAAAATGTAATCGGTGTGGGCATGCCCAGCCCCTACTCTTCTTCGGGTTCGATCGATGACAGCAGGACGCTAGCCGCGAATCTGGGAATCCACTTCGAAGTGGTTGAGATCAGGGGTCTCTTTCATGAGTACACACGCACCCTTGAGCCCTTGTTCAAAGGCATGCCCGCTGATATTACCGAGGAGAATATTCAGTCGCGCATTCGCGGCAACCTGTTGATGGCTCTTTCCAACAAGTTCGGAGCCCTGGTGCTGACGACGGGCAACAAATCCGAGATGGCGGTTGGCTACTGCACCCTGTACGGCGACATGGTTGGCGCACTGGCCGTGATTGGCGATCTGGTGAAAACGCGCGTCTACGCGGTGTCGCGCTGGATGAACCGTGAGAGAGGAGTCATTCCCGTGGCTACCATCGAAAAGCCGCCCTCGGCCGAGCTGCGGCCCGACCAGAAGGACACCGACTCGCTTCCGCCCTGCGACATCCTCGATC
>JBATYG010000011.1:0-2804 GCA_049673945.1 Occallatibacter sp. | reverse complement strand
GGCTGCTTCATGAGCGGCATTGGGTTTTCTGCAGCTTCGCCGTTGCCGGCCGCCGCCGTCTCCGCCGTCTCACCCGTTTCAGCAGCTTTTCCTGCTTCTTTCTTCTGAGCCTGCGCTTCCCGCTTTGCCGAAACGCGGTCGATCTCGTTCATATAGACGGCGTGCAGGATTTCGCTTTCCGGAACCGGCGCTTTGCCGTTAATTGCCTGGCGAATGAGTCCGTTGCTGGGCAGCCGGTAGAACAGATCCTGGAGGTTCCATTGCATGGCAGGGAACTGCGCCAGCCGCGCATCCAGGTCCGACATATCCAGCGATGAGGGATCGAGCTGCTGGTCAAACCACTTGTCGAGACCAATCGCGCGGACCACCTCCAGATCGCCCGGACGGGGCCCGAAAGTGAAGCGGTTGAGGGCATGCAGGATGCGCTGGTCGCCCTGGAGCTGCGAGGACTTGTACGCCTTGCGCGGGACAGAATGGCCGGGGTCCGCCGCCATACCCGGCAGAGGTGGAGAGAGGAGGCTGAAACACAAGACGGCTGCCAAAGCTCCCTTCAGGGAAGGCATCGTGACGCTCCAATTACGGAAAATCGCCGAGTGGCCCCGGCGCAACAGATCCTGCTAGGGGTAACGACGCGATTTTACGGGGAAAGTTGTGGCGAGGAAATGACCGAAAGTCACGCGGGGTGGGAAGATGTAGCCCGATTGCGGGTCAGCAGCCCTTTTTGCACCGCGCCATGATCGCCGAATGCAGGCGCTCGCGGAGGTCGGAAGGCAGGTCATAGATTTCGTGCGACCGGTAGATTTCGATGGTCTTGCGCGTGGTGTTGAGGGTTACCTCGCAGTGTTGGCAACCGCGCAGGTGTTCCTGCAGGTCGGCGCGCATGCCGGCCGTTGCCACGTCATCGATCAGGTCATCGAGTTGGGCTAGAAACTCAGTGCAGGTCACTTCTCACCAGCCTTTTTCCTGCGGAAGTAGCGGCTCAACCGTTCCCGAAGCTGCAGCCGGGCGCGCAGCAGGCGCGATTTGACTGCCGGTACGCTCAACCCGAGCGTTTCCGCTGTCTCTTCCGTAGAAAGTCCTTCCACGTCGCGCAGGACGAAAACGATGCGGAATCCTTGCGGAAGCCCCTGGATCGTCTTGCGCAAAATCTCGGCCAGCTCGGCCTGCGTGTAATTCTGCTCCGGGTCCGGCGCCCAATCTGCCAGGTCGCGGGGCACACTGCCTTCTTCGGTCTGCACGTCCTCGTCGATCGAGACCATTCTGCCGGTGCGCCGCTTGCGCAGCCGCATCAGGCTTTCGTTGACTGCAATCCGCACCAGCCATGTGTAAAATTTCGAGTTCCCCTGAAACTGATCGAGCTTTTCATACGCCTTGAGAAACGCGTCCTGCATGACATCTTCAGCATCTTCGCGGTTTTGCGTAATGTGCTGCGCAATCCGGAAGACCTGCCGTTCGTACTTGCGGACGAGCTCGTCATAAGCAGAAACATCACCGCCGCGCACCCGCTCAACAAGGGCTACGTCAGGATGCTGCTCGTTCTCTCCTGCAATTGGTTGGATGGTCGCCATGGAGGTTGGTTGCGGGAAATCGTCAGGGAGCTGCGTAATCAGCTTCACTGGCCCGTCTCTTTCAGTGTAACGGACGGTGCTTGAGGGAGCAAAAACCTGCACGCACTCACCAAAGGGACTTAGCGGAGTCTTTGACGGTAGGGATGACTTTCGACGGTAACATCACGGGTACGGGGCTGTTCCTGCAGTCCAAAACAGGCTTAAATTGAATCTATGAAGTTCCCCGTCTCTTCGATTTTTGCAGCGGCCGCAGCTCGCGCTCTTGCATGCGTGCTGGTCGCGCTTGTTCTTGTTGCCCAGGTTTCTGCTGACACCCCGAGCTCCGTGTCTGCTCAGAAAAAGACGACGGCGCCGGCTCCGCACAAGTCCAACACGCGGGAGAGCACGCGGAAGAAGACGGGCAGCACGAAATCGAAGTCGGCTGGGCAGTCCCCGCACAGAACCGCCCATAAGCGCAGCGCCTCGGCCCGGAGGCACAAGCGCGCTCCCTCGCGCCAGGCGCTGCGTATCAAGCGGGCCTTTGTTGCTTCAACAGAGCTAAGGCCGATGGCGCAGCAGCTTGCGACCCTGCGCACACCTGCGGCCTATGCCGGGGTAACGAACTATGCGCGCCAGCACACTGGCGACGCGGCCGGGGCTGCGTATCTCGCGTTGGGCCACGCTTATCTGCTCGACCGCCGCTTTGATGAGGCGGCCACCAGCCTGCACCAAGCCCGCCAGGCCAGCGATGCGCTGGCAGACTACGCGGATTTTCTCGCCGCCCGTGCCCTGCATGAGGCCGGCAATGAAACCGCCGCCGAGGCGTTGCTGCACGGCTTTGCCCAGCGCTATCCCGACAGCATCTTTAATGTGGAAGCTCCGGAACTTGAGGCTGGCGTTCTGCTTGCGATGAATGACGTTGCCGGCGCCCAGCGCGCTCTCGATGCCGGGGAGCATACTGCCTCGGTGGACCGGCCCGGCTACCAACTCGCGCGCGCTCAACTGGCTCTGGCAAAGAATCAGACTGCGCAGGCGAACACTTACTTCAAACAGGTTCTGCTCGATCATCCGCTGAGTCCAGAGGCCGAAAAGGCGCGCGCCCAACTCACCGTCACTGGCGCCGGTGCGACGCTCACCGCCTCTGAGCTGCGAAGCCTCGGCGACGCCTACTACGGCGCGGGCCGATACTCGCTTGCGGCGGAGCAATACAATTCGTTGTCTCGCCTGCCGGGACTGTCTGACTCCGAGCACCAGAGC
>JBATYG010000010.1:0-18513 GCA_049673945.1 Occallatibacter sp. | reverse complement strand
CGCGGCGGGAGCGGGCCAGTGCTGTAGCGGCCTTGAGGGGCGTGAAGAGCGGTCCGCCGAAGAGGCCGACTTGCTGGCCGGTGACAACGATTCCGGCACCGGCGCGCAGGGACGAAATGGCGGCTGCGGCGGCAGGCGCAGAGTTCTGCGCGGCGAGCAGATCGACAAGTTCGGGCCAGTGGGCGGGCAGCGGGGGCCGGCTGCTCCAGGATGGAGCGAAGCGAACGAATCCGTAAAAGGGCTGCACGGCCGGGGAGACGGCGCAGAAGTCCGCAAAGAGCCGGTTGATGCCGGGCGCGACGGCGATGGGATGACAATCGGCGAGATGCAAGCGATCACTTTCCGTTCGAATGGTCCGGGTTCGAATGGTCGGGGTTCGAATGGTCCGGGGAAGGTCTTGGCCGGAGTCGAATGAAATCCGGTTGTGTTAAGGATGCCACGAGAGGCTGGATCGATGCAGCGAAAGAGTTTCGCTGCAGAGACGGTGGGACCGGTTCGTATACTTTTCCTGGACCAATTTTAAGGAGAGCAACTGATGCCGAAGAAAGCGAAGGCCGCCCGGCCCGCGAAACCTGCCCAGAAAACCAAGCGTCTTGTTAAGTCGAAAAAGAAAGCTCCCAGGCGCGAACTTGTGGAGGTAGCGGACCTGATTAGTTCCAAGGTGGTGTTTGATGGCCCGCTTTTCAAGGTGCGGCACGACACGATCGTTGAGCCCGGCGGAAAGCGCGCGGAGCGGGACGTGATCCGGCATAACGGCAGCGTGGTGATTCTTGCGCTTGACAGCTCGAAGAGCAGGAAAGACCCGTGGGTAGTGATGGAGCGGCAGTACCGGCACGCGGCCAACCAGTACCTCTGGGAACTGCCGGCAGGCAAGCTGGATTCCGGAGAAGAGCCGCTGGCGGGCGCGCAGCGGGAGCTGGAAGAAGAGACCGGGTACCGAGCGAAGAAGTGGCGGCCGCTGGTTGAATACTTCGCCAGCCCGGGTTTTCTGGGTGAGTCAATGAAGGTGTTTCTCGCCGAAGGGCTGATTGCGGGCGATGCCCATCCGGAGGAAGACGAGCAGATTGAGCTGCGGCTGGTGCGGCTCTCGGACGTTCTGCGGATGATCGAAAAGGGCCCGATTCTGGACGGCAAGACGCTGACCAGCGTGCTCCTGTACACGCGGCAGATTGCGAAGAAACCAAAAAAGTAACGACGAACATAAATTCGCCTGCGAGAAATTCTTTCGCACATCGAATCAGTCGTTTCGAGACCGGTCCGGCGGAGGGAATGCCGGGCCGTCTCACTTTGTGAACAGAAGTCGAGAAAAATTGATCAACCTTTCGCGCCGTTTCCTCGTCATACCCACATGCGGTGGACGTCCCCCACAATGACACCTCTCGTTCTCCGCCATTCCATCAAATCGTAAGAAAGGCAAGCCTGTGGCTCAGTACAAAGGCAAAGTGAAGTGGTTTAACAACGCCAAGGGCTACGGATTCATCGGGCGGGAAGATGGCCCCGATGTTTTCGTCCACTATTCGGCAATACAGTTGGACGGCTACAAAACATTGAAAGAGGGCGATGACGTAGAGTTCGACATCGTCCAGGGTCAGAAAGGTCCCCAGGCCGACGCGGTCGTTCGCCTGAGAGACGCCGCTCACAGCGCCGCATAGTCGGCGTTTGCGACCTTCCGCTTCCGGAGCCGTCCGAGCCAGGGTCGGTTATCCGGAGGAGGAGGCGCGCGGTCGTGAAGGGTCAACAGATTGCGACCACCCATGCCGGGTGACGGGACGGCGTGTGCAAGATTGCAATCACAAGATTTGCGACCGGATCTGCTTTTCTGTCGTACTTCCTCGGAACCACATTCATGGGAAGGGATCATCGCTCCTCCGCGGGGCAAGACCCCTGCTGCGTTCATTCGGTAATCGCTTCTGGGAATCCACGCGAATGATCGATACTGGTTCGCGGAGAGTCTTCGCGTGGATAACCCGACCATTGCGCGCATGTTGGCCGAGACCGCCGATCTGATGGAGATCGATGGAGCGGACAGCTTTCGTATTCGCAGCTACCGGATGGCCGCCGATGCGGTGGAGCAGACGACGAGTGACTTGGCCTCAGTGGCCGGCGACGCGGCGAAACTGCAGGAGATCCCCGGCATCGGCAAGAGTATGGCCGCAAAGATCCAGGGCATCGTGGCGCAGGGCACGCTGGCGCAGCGCGATGAGCTGGTGGCGAAGTATGGAACGGGCATCCTCGAGCTGCTCAGATTGCCTGGATTGGGACCGAAGACGATCGCGCTTTTCTGGTCAGCGGCGAAGATCGGCAGCATCGATGCACTGGCCGAAGCGATTGAAGACGGACGGCTGGTTTCGCTGCCGCGCATGGGCGCCAAGCAGCTTGAAAAGCTGCGCAAGGGCATTGAGGATTACCGGCGCAGCGCTGGGCGCTTCAGAATCGACGAAGCAGAAGAGGCCGCCGAGCGCATCACGGCGTATCTGCTGGCCTTCGATGGCTTTGAGAAGGTAACGCCGGCGGGCTCGCTCCGGCGGGGGCGCGAGACGGCAGGCGATCTCGACCTGCTGGCGACCGGCCCGGCGTGCCGGCCTGCGCAGACGGCTGCAGCGGTCGAGTATGTGGCGGCGTTTCCGGGAATTCACGACATCATCGCAAAGGGCGAAAACAAGGTGAGCTTTCATCTCGGCAACGGGCTGCAGGTGGATGTGCGGCTGCTGCCGTCGGAGTCGTATGGGGCCGCGCTGCAATATTTCACCGGATCGAAGGCGCACAATGTTTCGCTGCGGCAGCGGGCGCTGAAGATGGGCTACACGCTGAGCGAGTGGTCGCTGGCGAGGCTCGACGATGAGTCGACGGTTGCGGCTGCGACGGAAGAGGAGATTTACGCGGCTCTGGGGATGGACTGGATTCCGCCGGAGATGCGCGAGAATCTTGGTGAAATTGAGGCTGCCGTGGGCCACGCGCTGCCGAAGCTGATCGAGTTGAAGGACCTGAAGGGCGATGTGCACATGCACACGACCGCGACCGACGGGCAGAATTCGATTCGCGAGATGGCGGATGCCGCTATCGAGCGAGGCTACCAATACATCGCCATTACGGATCACTCAAAGAACCTGGCAATGACGAACGGCCTTGACGAGAAGCGCGCGATCGAGCACATCAAGCGGATTCGTCAGGTAGACGCGGAGATGGAAGGCAGGATTCGCGTCTTCCCCGGCGTCGAAGTGGATATTCTCGGCGATGGCGCGCTCGATCTCGATAACGAGGTGCTGGCGCAGATGGATGTGGTGATCGCGAGCGTGCATACGCGGATGGAGCAGAGCCGTGACGAGATGACGGCGCGCCTGATTCGGGCGATCGAGAATCCTTACACGCGGATTCTGGGACATCTGACGGGACGGCAGCTTTTGCGGCGCGAGCCCTATGCGCTGGATCTGGGCGCGGTGCTGCGGCGGGCGGCGGAGGCAGGCGTTGCGGTGGAGCATAACGCGTCGCCGGAGCGGCTCGACCTGAGCGATCGCGATCTGCGGCTGGCGAAGGAGCTTGGCTGCAGGATCGTGATCAATACGGATTCGCACAGCAATCGCGCGCTGGGAAAGATGCGCTATGGCATACGCCAGTTGCGCCGCGCATGGCTGGAGCCGGCGGATGTTCTAAACACAAGGGGACCGGAGGAGTTTCTGGCGGCGCTGCGGCCGCGGCCATAGAGGAGAGGGTCACCAACAACCAGAGACGGCAACCAGAGACGGGGGAGGCAGAATGAAGCAATCCGCAATGCTGAAGATTCCTCTTGCTGCTGCGATGATCCTCGGAGGGGTCGCTTCCCTGCCCGCGCAGACGGCGCCTGAAGACCCAGGTGCCAACATGCCGTTGCTGCCGGTGACGGTGCTGGTCAAGAGCCCGGCGGAGACGCAAACGGAGATGCAGATCATCTGCCTGTTCCGCTCGGTACCGGGCAATAAACTGCATGGATCGCTCGATGCAATGGATGACAAGCTGCACGGGCTTCTTGGGCGGCTGAGAAAGAGTTCCCTCTTTGGCGGCGAACTGGGTGAGACTCTTGTGCTGACGCCGCCGAGCGGGACCCTGGCGGCGAAGAGGCTGCTCATCATCGGGCTTGGTGATTCTGAGTCCTTCAGGACTGAGCAAATGGTGCTGGTGGGAAAGATCGCGCTGCGCGAAGCCAACCGGATGGGCGTCGCGCATCCTTTTTTTGCTCCGACGGTGCCGGATGGAGGGGTGAGCCGTTATACGACCGGAGAAGTTGCCGAAGAGGTGGTGCGTGGTTTCCGCGAGGCGCTTGCGACCGAGGAAACCGTGCGCAGCGCGGGCGCGATCGCCACTGTTGCCGTGCGGGATTTCACCTACCTGGCGGGGGCGGATCATGCCCATGACACCGAGAATGGGATTGACCGTGCCCTTGGACTGAAAGCGGCCGAGAAGCCTGGGAAGAAGCACCGCCGTTGATGGGCGAAGGCTCGCAGGGAGAAAAAAGCCGCGGAAATGGGTCGCCCAGGGTGCACTTCTCGGACTAAGATAAGGGCGGCATGAGTCTGCTTCATCAGGAAACGCCACAGGAACTGGACGATGCCGCACGCGGCGAATCGTTCACCAGGGGCACGAGCCACATTGTCTGGGCCGGCGTCGTCGCTTTCTTCGTGGTGACCGCGGCAATCTTCTTTTACGTGTTTGCGGGTGAGAAGCCCGCGGTTGCGACGGGTGTTGTGCTGGAAGCCTGGGCGCATCCCATGCATACGGTGACGCCGGGGTTTGATGCCAGCGGCTCAGCGATGTCGCAGGAAGCCTTCGACCAGGTGCTGGTGTTTACGCGGGTGCGGTTGCACAACCAGAGCAAGGGCCCGCTGTTTCTGCACCAGATTCTCACGAATGTGACGCTCGATGATGGAATCCATACGAGCTTTGCCGCCATGCCTACGCAGTATGACCGCATTTTTATTGCGTATCCCGAACTCGCGCAGTGGAAGAGCACGCCGCTTTCACCGGAAATGACCCTTGAAGCAGGTCAGACGGTGGAGGGGACTTTCGTCTCCTCCTTCCGCATGACCAAGCAGCAGTGGGATTCGCGCAAGAGCATGGATTACACGTTCGGCTTCCGGTATCAGCCTGGCGTGACGCTCAAGGCGCAGGCCGCGGTTACTGACCGGTAGGCGGCGCAGGCGCACCCTTAGGCGTGGAAAGATAGCCTGAAACCTGGTTCTTGGAACCTACCGCGTTCACGACGATCTCGTAAAGCGCCGGTTCCTTGCCGCTGTAGAACTGCAGGGGCTCGTCGACGTTGCGATCTTTCTTCTCGTAGCTGCGATCGTCAGCAAAGACCACGAGAGTGAAGCGGCTCTTTTTCGCGTCGACCTTCTTGAGCTCGAGGCTCACGGTGCCGACGGGTTTCTTCTGTCCCTTGACCAGCGTGAACTCGTAGTAATTCCGATCGCCCTTGTGCTTGAGGATCTCGAGCTCGTCGCGGTTGCGGGCGATGAGGCTGCTGTGGTCGCTGAGGTCGCCCTTCATGGACTGGAGCTGAGTAATGGCGCCGGCGAGATCGGTCTGGGTCTTGCCGAGGTCAGTCTTAACGCCGCCAACATCGGTCTTGACGTTGGTGAGGTCGCTTGAGACCGTGCTGACCTGGCTGGCGGTCTGCTTCTGCGCTGCTTCGAGGCGGCGGCTGTCGGCCTGCTCACGGGCAACAAGGGCCTGGGCGCGCTCATCAAGCTGCTTCTGGGTGAGCCCAAGAGACTTGCTGAGCTCGTCGGTAGCCACGGTGAGGCGGGCATTGGTTTCGCGCAACTCGGCGGCGAGCTTCACGTTCTGCTGGTTGGCATCGGTGAGGGCAGCTTCCTGATGCGCGAGGCGGCCGTTCAGGGTATAGGTCCAGATCAGACCGCCAAGGGCCGCGAGAAGCGCTATTGCCACGATGGCAATAAACGCACCTGAGAAGCTCCGGGGGGCATTGTCGAGTTCGTCGCTCATTCTTAAACTTTCCTCCTGCCTGCGGTCCGCGCGGGACCGGATCCTGACGTGTTGGCGTCATCCTATCTTGTTTCAATGCGGTACCGTAATTGCCTCTGTAGAGTCTTCTGCTTTCTGGCGGCGAGGCCGAAAGCAGAAAGGCAATTGAGGAAACGCCGCGCAACGCCCTCTGGGGGATTTCCCACACTATAGAACGAACAACATGCGGTCCGCGAGTGATTAGACGATTTAAGAAGGGTTGCGGCATCTCGAGAACCAACGACGCGGCCCGCGCCGTGACAACCCATGAATCGCTACGCTATAAAGAACTCTGTTGCATTTCCTGCTGCCGGTCGCGTCTTTTCGCCAGAAATGACTGTCAGAATAAATCAGGGTAATGAGTTAAGAGGGAGTTGGGGAGCCATGTCGACAGCCGTCGCTGGTAAGGGTTTGGAAGGAATTGTTGCAACGAACTCCGGGATCTGCTGGATCAATGGAGAAGCGGGCGTACTGGCATATCGAGGAATCGATATTCACGAGCTGGCGGAGAGCTCCACCTTCGAAGAAACGACCTATCTCCTGTGGAACGGGCAGTTGCCCAATCAGACCGAGCTGCGCGCCTTCCAGGCGCAACTGGCGCAGGCCCGTGCGCTCGACCCCCGTATCGTCGACCTGCTCCGGAGCTGCCCCTCGACGGCAACACCCATGGAAGTGCTGCGAACCGCGGTGTCGGCGCTGAGCTTTTACGACGCCGACGAAAAGGACAACTCGCACGACGCGAATGTGCGCAAGGCCTATAACCTGACGGCGCAGATCGCCATGATCGTGGCCATCTATGACCGGCTTCGCAAGGGCCTCGCGGTAGTTCCTCCAGACCGCTCGCTGAATCACGCGGCGAATTTTCTGTGGATGCTGACCGGGATAAAGCCGTCGGAGACGGCGACACGCACGCTCGATACCGCACTGATTCTGCACGCAGATCACGAGCTGAACGCTTCGACCTTTGCCGCGCGCGTGATCGCGGCGACACTCTCTGACATTCACTCGGCAATTACAGGCGCGATTGGCGCGCTGAAGGGCCCGCTGCACGGCGGCGCCAACGAAGCCGTGATGCGCCTGCTCTATTCGATCGACAAGACCGGCGCGGACCCGGTGGAGTACGTAAAGGGCATGCTGGCGGCCAAGCAGAAGGTGTCAGGATTCGGGCATCGCGTGTACAAGACCGAAGACCCGCGCGCGACGCACCTGCGCCGTATGAGCGAGCAGCTCTGCAAGGATGCCGGCCAGCCAAAGTGGTTTGAGATGTCCCGGGCGATCGAGCTCTATATCAACAGGGAAAAGAAGCTGAACGCGAACGTGGATTTTTATTCGGCGTCGACGTATACGACACTGGGCATCGATATCGATCTCTTTACGCCGATCTTCGCGGTGAGCCGCATTGCGGGATGGTGCGCGCATGTGATCGAGCAACACGACGACAATCGGCTGATCCGCCCGCGGGCAGAGTATGTGGGCCCGGAGTATCCGACGCACTGGGTCGCGGTGGATCAGCGGGCGTAGCGGGAACGCGGCACGAGTAATCTCGCGTCCTTTTCAAAGAACCGGTTTTTCAGGAACCGGCTTGCCAGAACGAGAGGCTTCGGCCGCGACGGCTCTCGTTTAAGCAAATCCTTTGGCTGCGCAGAATTGCGTGATACGCTTGCAACTCTAAAGGCCGGGTGGCCGGTAGAGAGCCTGCAAAGCCGTGCCGCCGCCCTTCGTTAAGCTCCCCGAACCTCTTGATCAATAGTCGAGCTTCTATCGGGAGCCGAGCTTCTACCGGGCCCATGAGAGGAATGGAACCATGGTGATGAGTCTGGCGGCATTTACTGCTCTGCATGTGGGGTTGAGTCTGATTGCGATTGCTTCGGGCTTCGCGGTGCTTTTTGGCATGATTGCCGCGCAAAAGATGCCGGGAGTGACGATGCTCTTCCTGGTGACGACCATTCTTACCAGTGTGACGGGGTTCATGTTTCCCTTCAAGGGATTCACGCCGGCGATCGGCGTGGGAGCTCTCTCGCTGGCGGTGCTGCTTGTCGCCGTGATTGCGCGGTATGTTGGCCGGCTGCGCGGCAAGTGGCGCGGGACTTGGGTTGTGACAGCGGCGCTGGCGCTCTATCTCAATTTCTTCGTGCTGATTGTGCAGTCGTTCGAGAAGGTGCCCTCGCTGCATGCGCTGGCGCCGACGCAGACCGAAACTCCATTCAAGATCACGCAGATGGTTTCGCTGGCGCTCTTTGCGGTGCTGACATCGATTGCGTACGCCCGGTTTCGCGTGGGCGTTCAGCCGCAGAGGGCCGCAGGCTCGGTGAGCTGATTCAGGCCTGGCGGACCTTCCACATCAGATAGCGGCCCCACGCGGCGATGGTGCATACATCGCGAATGACGCCGTCGATGATCTTCTGTTCGAATTCCTCGACTGGCATGGAGCGGATGGCGAGGTCGTGTTCCTCCTCATCGGGATTGGTCTCGGCCTGCGTGAGACCGGTGGCAAGGAAGACGTGCTGCAACTGGCGGGAGTATCCGTACGCGATCCACATTGAACCGAGGCTGATCATCCGGGCTGCGTGAAGACCGGTTTCTTCGACAAGTTCGCCGCGCGCCAGCTCTTCGGGGTTGTCGACTTCCTCTTCCCACCCACCCTGGGGCAGCTCGATGGCGCGCTGCTGAATGGGATACCTGAACTGCTCGACGAGCCAGACGCGTCCGTCGTCGATAGGGAGGATGATCGCGCAGTCGTGCTTTTCAACGACGCCGTAGATGCCCTTGCTGCCATTGGAGCGAAGGATCTGGTCTTCGCGGAGGCGCATCCATCGATTGCGATAGACTTCGCGGCTGGAGAGCGTGGTAATCGCTGGGCTATTGCGGTCATCCGGTGCGTTGCCGTTATCGAATGCGTTCAAGGGCCCCTCCTGAGAGCAAGTGCGGATGGATGCATCAATGTGCGGCAGCCGACGAACGCACGCGGTACTGGCGCAGCCTGCCGATGAGCGACGCCGGACCGCTGACGCGAAGGCGCACGAGATTGCCCTCATAGGATCGCGCATGCACCACCATGCCGGCATCGATCGCGGCGAGCACGGAGCCTTCGTGTTGCGGCACACGCAGCTCGGCCGAGAGCACGGGATCGGAGGTGAGCGCTCGATCGATCGCGTCGCAAAGAGCGTCCATTCCCTGCCCTGTCTGGGCGGAAACGATGACTTCGCCACGCGAGGCGAGGCCCTGACGCTCATTTTCGGCGAGCAGATCAATTTTGTTGAGCACTTCGATGCGGGGCTTGCTCAATGCGTCGAGTTCACCGAGGACTTTCTCGACCTGCGCCTTCTGCTCGTCGCCGTAGGTAGAAGCGGCGTCGCGCACATGGAGCAGAACCTCGGCCTGCTGCACCTCTTCAAGCGTGGCGCGAAAGCTGGTGATGAGGGTGTGCGGCAGGTTGCGGATAAAGCCTACCGTGTCGGACAGGAGGACCTTGCGGCGGCTGGGCAGCTCGATGGCGCGCAGCTTGGGGTCGAGCGTGGCGAACATGCGGGATGATTGGAGCACGTTCGCTCCCGTGAGGCGATTGAAGAGCGTGCTCTTGCCGGCGTTGGTATAGCCGACGAGGGCGACGGTGGGCACCGGCACGGCCTCGCGGCGCTGCCGCTGCTGACGGCGCACGCGGCGGACGGAGTCGAGCTCCTCTTTCAAATGATCGATGCGGCGCTGAATGCGGCGGCGATCGGTTTCGAGCTGGGTTTCGCCGGGTCCGCGGGTGCCGATACCGCCGCCGAGCTGGGACATGGATTTGCCGCGGCCGGTGAGGCGCGGAAGCATGTACTCGAGCTGCGCGAGCTCGACCTGCAACTGGCCTTCGCGGGTGCGGGCGTGGCGGGCGAAGATGTCGAGGATGAGCTGGGTGCGATCGAGCACACGGCAAGGCAATGCGCCTTCGAGGTTCCGCAGCTGCGTGGGTGAGAGATCGTGATCGAAAAGGACGAGGTCAGCCTCAGTGGATGCGGCGATTCCGGCGATCTCCTCAACCTTGCCGGCGCCGATGAGCGTTGCCGGATCGGGACGGGAACGCCGTTGCATAACTTCGGCGACGACTTCGCCGCCGGCGCTCGAGACAAGCTCGCGGAATTCGGCGAGAGACTCATCAACGTCAAAACCGGGAGCGACCAGCGACTCCGGGATTTCATCGGTGGCGAGCGAAGGATCGAAGGACGATGCGTCCGATTGAGGCCGCACGACTGCGTTGCGCGCGGTTGCCTGAGCCGAGCGGATGGAGTGCGTCCGGACGGCAGGGCCAGCAGCCGGACTGGCAGCGGGTCGATTTGGGAGATCGACGCCAACCAGTACGGCGCGCTCGCGGCGATCACCCGCCGGGCCGGAGACTGCCTGCATTTTTTTGCGGCGCGGGGCCGTTTCGGGCGGAGCTCCGCCATGCGCAGGTCCGGACGGCCGGGAAGCGCGACTTTCTGCCGCTGCCAATCTGAAGAACTCCCCGCGGCCTATCGGGGCTCCGCCGCGGCCGGAGCCGGAGCCGCCGCCGAAGTGGGCGCAGGCACCGAGGCCGATCCGATTCCAGTAGTCGCGGCAGCCGGGCGATGCTCGGCATGGAGCACGCTTCGGTTGCTCACCACAGTTGAAATGGCGTGTTTGAAGATGAGCTGCTCCTGGCTGTTGTTCTCAAGCAGCACTGAGTATTTATCGAAGGAGCGAATTTTACCCGTCAGTTTAACGCCGCTGACCAGATAAATGGTGATCGGGGTCTTGTCTTTACGAACGGTATTCAGGAATGTGTCCTGAATGTTTTGTGCCGGCTTGTTCTCCATTTGCCGATCTCCTGCTTTCTCAGATTTTGATGAAACGTTAGCTGCGACCAGCACCGAGTGAAAATGCAAGTACGCGGGAACGGTTCCGGAAACCCCGGAACCGGCCTTCTCCCACAATGTGTAAACGATATAGCGGTTCCGCAACCTTTTCAACTCGAACCGGGCACGGGGTGGATGACCATGGTCCTGCGGGACGTGGCCGCGCCGAGGTGCGACCTGTGCCGCTGCTACCATGAGTGGGTGCAAGGATCAATTCACCCTCCTGAAGCTGAAGCGTCCGGTGAAACGCCGGTTCCGATGCTCGATCTGAAGCGTCAGTACGAAACCCTCCACGAGGAGCTGCTGGCAGCCCTCGGAGATGTACTGAAGACGCAACAGTTCATCCTGGGTGAGCAGACAGCAGAATTTGAAGATGGGGCCGCCCGCCAACTGGGTGTCGCGCATGCTATTGGATGCGCCTCGGGAACGGACGCGCTCTGGCTGGCGCTGGCGGCCGCGAAAATCGGCCCCGGCGATGCGGTTATCACCTCTCCTTTCAGCTTCTTCGCCTCGGCCAGCTGCATTTTGCGCGCGGGGGCCCGGCCCCTGTTTGCCGATATCGATCCGGCCACTTTCAACCTGGAACCGCAGGCCGTGGAGACTGTTCTGGACAGCAAGGATGGGAAGGGCGTGCGGGCATTGTTGCCGGTCCATCTTTATGGGCAGTGCGCTGACTGGACGGCATTTGCGCGCCTCGGGGCCGAGCGGAAGCTGACCCTGGTAGAGGATGCCGCGCAGGCCTGGGGCGCCGCCTGGGATGGCGTAAAGGCCGGCGGTCTGGGAGCGATTGCGGCCTTCAGCTTTTATCCGACCAAGAATCTTAGCGCCGCGGGCGACGCAGGCATGGTGGCGACCAATTCCGACGAACTGGCCGAGCGAACGCGGATGCTGCGGCAGCATGGCATGCGCCGCCGCTACCACCACGACGAGGTGGGCTGGAATGCCCGGCTTGATGGCTTTCAGGCGGCGATTCTGCGGGTGAAGTTGAAGTACATTGCGCAGTGGAACGAAGCGCGGCGGATGGTGGCTCAGCGTTACGACGGACTCTTTCGCGCGGCGGGTCTGGCCGATGCGGGGCCTTACCCCGGCCGGGGGGTGGTGCTGCCGCATGAGGTTGCAGGTAGCCGGCGCGTGTGGCACCAGTACGTGATTCGGGTCGAGCGGCGGGATGCGCTGCGCGATTTTTTGAGCGCGAGGAAGATCGGCTCGGAGATCTATTACCCCGTGCCGCTGCATATGCAAGAAGCCTTGCAGGGTCTGGGGTACAAGGCCGGCAGCTTTCCTGAGGCGGAGCGTGCGGCGCGCGAGGTGCTGGCGCTGCCGCTCTTTCCAGAGTTGCGCGAGGATGAGCAGAAAACCGTCGTGGACGCGGTTGCCGCCTTTCTGAGCTAGCGCGGCCGGCGCGGGATGACCGCAGCACACGTTAGAATCGCAGCAGCATGAAGTGTCCTTATTGCGGCTTCGAGCAGGACCGGGTTGTTGACTCGCGCGAAAGCAAAGAGGCTGACTCGATCCGGCGGCGGCGGGAGTGCGAGCGCTGCAACCGGCGCTTCACCACATACGAGCGAATCGACGAAATTCCCTACATGGTTGTGAAGAAGGACGGGCGTCGAGAGCGGTTTGACCGGCAGAAGGTGCTGAGCGGTCTGCTGCGCGCCTGCGAGAAGCGGCCCGTGCCGGCCAGCAAGCTTGAGGGGATTGTGGATGCCACGGAGACGTTCCTGATCGACGCGCCGGAACGCGAACGGACGACGGCAGAGGTGGGCGAGCTGATCATGAATCAGCTCAAGGGTCTGGATACCGTGGCCTATATTCGCTTCGCGTCGGTGTATCGCGACTTCAAGGATGTGCGCGAGTTCAAGGAAGAGCTCGAGGGCCTGCTGGATACGCACAGAGGCAAAGGCAAGAAGTGACGCCGCGCCTGGCTGACGGCGCGATCAATTTCGCATTTTCCTTCTTAACTTATCCCCTTCGCAGGAGCCTCAGAGACAATGCCCGAACAGACGACGCACAAAGTTACCTTGATTCCCGGAGACGGCATCGGGCCGGAAGTGACGCAAGCGGTGGTCCGCATTCTTGAGGCGACCGGCGTGAAGTGGGAGTGGGAGCGCTATGCTGCCGGGGCCGACGCCTTCGAGATCTTCGGTGAGTACATTCCCGCGGTCCTGTATGAGTCGATCGAGCGAAACAAGGTGGCGCTGAAGGGCCCGGTGACGACGCCGATTGGCGGCGGCTTCAAGAGCATTAACGTGACACTGCGCAAGAAGTTTGACCTGTATGCGAATTTCAGGCCAATCAAGAATCTGCCGGGGTTGGAGACGAAGTATCCCGGCGTGGATTTGATTATTGTGCGCGAGAACACCGAGGGCGAATATGTCGGGCTGGAGCATGAGGTGGTGCCCGGCGTGGTGGAAAGCATCAAGGTCATCACCGAAAAGGGCTCGACGCGCATTGCGAAGTTTGCCTTTGAGTATGCGCGCAAGCACGGGCGCAAGAAGATTCACTCCATACACAAAGCGAACATCATGAAGCTTTCCGACGGGCTGTTTCTGCGCTGCGCGCGCAAAGTGGCCGAGGGCTTTCCTGATGTTGTTTATGGCGAGCACCTCATCGACAACACGTGCATGCAACTGGTGATGAATCCCTATCAGTACGACACGCTGCTGCTCGAAAACTTGTATGGCGACATTGTGAGCGACCTGTGCGCGGCGTTTGTGGGAGGCCTGGGCCTGGTGCCGGGCGCGAATCTCGGTGCCGAGTGCGCGATCTTCGAGGCCGTGCATGGCTCGGCACCGGATATTGCCGGCAAGGACGTGGCCAACCCGACGGCGCTCTTGCAATCGGCGATCCTGATGCTGCGGCACCTTGACGAAGAAGCCGCCGCAGACAGGGTGCAGAAGGCGCTCGAAGCGGTCTACATCGGGCGCAAGACGCTCACCCGCGACGTAGGCGGCAAGGCGGGGACGAGCGAGTTTGCCGACGCGGTGCTGGCGGCGATGGGATAAAAGACAGGGGTCAGGGGTCAGCGACAAACGATGAAGCATTTTCTGCTGATGTATGAATTGGGTGACGACTACCTCGCGCGGCGCGGGGAGTTTCGCAGCGCGCATCTTGCGCTGGCGTGGAAGGCGAGCGAGCGCGGCGAATTGCTTCTGGGTGGAGCGCTGGCCGATCCGGCAGATCAGGCGGTGCTGCTTTTCAAAGGAGAGTCGGCAACAGTTGCCGAGCGTTTCGCGAAAGCTGACCCCTACGTGGCCAATGGCCTGGTGAAGCGCTGGCGGGTGCGCGAGTGGACGACAGTGGTGGGCGAAAGCTGCGCGAGCCCTGTCAGACCGGCGGCCACACCGTAAATACCGCTTGCGTAACGTGCCTTCTGCGTACCTTCAGGAACGCGACGGTCGCCGCAGGCTGGTCAGACATTCCTGTACACTGGAGTGTCATCGCCATGCAGAGAAAACATCCAATCGGAATCCTCGGCGCTACCGGAATGGTAGGCCAGCGCTTCATCCAACTGCTTGAGAATCATCCCTGGTTCGAGATCACGTGGCTTGCGGCGAGCGACCGCTCGAGCGGCAAGCCGTACGGCGAAGCCGCGAAGTGGCGCCTCGACACTTCCCTGCCAGAGCGCATTGCGCGTATGACGGTATCGCCGGCCGACCCGGAGGGCGGCTCCCCCGGATCCGTGCCCAGGATCATTTTTGCGGCGCTGGATGCGGCGATTGCCCGCGACATGGAACCGCGTTTTGCCGATGCCGGCTGCGCGGTGGTATCGAACTCCAGCGCCTACAGGATGGCGCCGAATGTGCCGCTGGTGATTCCCGAGGTGAACGCCGAGCACCTGCACCTGATTGAAGAGCAGCCTTCGCGCCGCGCCAATGGCGGCTACATGGTCACCAATCCCAACTGCTCTACGATTGGGCTGGTGATGGCGCTGAAGCCGATCGAGGAACGCTTCGGGATCGAACAGATCCTGGTGACGACGATGCAGGCGGTAAGTGGGGCCGGTTATCCGGGCGTACCGTCAATGGATATTCTCGGCAACGTAGTGCCCTACATCGGCAGCGAAGAAGAAAAGATGGAAGCCGAGACGCTGAAGCTGCTTGGAAAGCTCGATGGGCATGTCGTGGCTCCGCTTCCTGCAAGGATCAGCGCGCATTGCAACCGTGTCGCCGTCGAAGACGGGCACACGGAAGCGGTTTCAATCAAGCTGGCGAAGGCGGCGACGCGCGAGCAGTTGCTGGAAGCCTGGGCGGAGTTCAGGCCGCTGGCTGGTCAAGGACTGCCGACGGCGCCCGAGCAGCCGGTGGAGTTTGCGCCGCAGAATGACCGTCCGCAGCCGCGGCTCGACCGCAACCGGGGGAACGGCATGGCCGTAACCGTGGGCCGGCTGCGCCCCTGCAGCGTGCTGGACTGGAAGTTCACTTTGCTCTCGCACAACACGATTCGCGGGGCGGCGGGCGCGGCCATTTTGAACGCGGAATTGCTGGCGAGCCTGGGCAAGCTGGAGCCCGTGGCTGAGGCAGCCGCGCGCGCATGAGTTCAACGACGATGGGATCTCTGGCATGAGCGTAGTTGTGATGAAGTTTGGCGGCACGTCGGTGGAAGACCCGGCCGCCATTTCCCGGACCGCTGGCATTGTGGCCGGACGCGTCGCAATGGGCAAACGGCCCGTGGTGGTCGTGAGCGCGCTGGCCAAGGTAACGGATCAGTTGCTGCGCGCAGGCGCGGCAGCGGCGGCGGGCGACCGCACCGGGGCGCTGGCGATCAGCTCGAGGCTGCGCTGCCGGCACCGCGACACGGCCGCAGCGCTGGTGAAAGATGCAGCGGAGCTGAGCAACTACATCGACCAGAAGTTCGATTCCCTGGATGAGATTCTGCGCGGTCTTGCGGCGATTCTGGAGTTGACGCCGCGTATCTCCGACCTCGTCGTGAGCTACGGCGAGCGCATCTCGAGCAAGATCGTGGCGGCGGCGTTGCGCGAGCGCAGCATCGATTCAGTGCACGTGGACGCGCGCGACGTGATTGTGACCGACGCACAGTTTCAGAAAGCGATTCCGCAGGACGCGATTATTGAAAAGCGCGCGGCGGAGAAGCTGCGGCCTCACATCGACGAGGGTTGCATCCCAGTGATGGGGGGCTTTATCGCTTCCACCGAGGAAGGTATTACGACGACGCTGGGACGCGGCGGCTCGGACTTTACCGCGGCACTGGTTGGCGGCGCGCTGACGGCCGAGGCGATCGAGATCTGGACGGACGTGAACGGCATCATGACCTGCGATCCGCGTGTGTGCCCCGAGGCGCTGCGCGTGAAGGTGATCAGCTTCGAAGAAGCGGCAGAGCTAGCCTACTTTGGCGCGAAGGTGCTGCACCCGGCGACGATTCTGCCGGCGGTGAAGAAGAATATTCCGGTGCTGGTGCTGAACAGCCGCAATCCTTCGAACGAGGGCACGCGGATCATCTCGCTCGCGCCGCACTGCAAGAGCCCGTTCAAGTCAATCGCGGTGAAGAAGAAGCTCTCGATCATCGACGTGGTGGCGAGCCGCATGCTGATGACGCACGGCTATCTGAAGGAGATATTCACGATCTTCGACAAGCACCAGTGCCCGGTGGATATGGTGTCGACGAGTGAAGTTTCGGTATCGTTGACCGTGGACTCGAATGACAAGCTGCCGGCGATTGCCGCGGAGCTGAGCCAGCTGGCCGATGTGAAGTATGAAGGGAAGAAGGCGCTCGTCTGCATGGTGGGCGAGGACATCCGTGGCCAGAACGGCATTGCGGCGCAGGTCTTCGGCGCGATTCGCCATATCAACGTGCGCATGATTTCGCAGGGGGCGAGCGAGATCAACATGAGCTTCATGATCGACGAGGATGACGCCGATGAGGCAGTACGCTCGCTGCATGCGGCGTTCTTTCAGAATCCCGACCCCCTGGTCTTCGACGTTGAAGCGCAGAAGAACCAAGTACTGACCCCGAGCGCGTAGTGCGGGCGGCGCCGCTCCATTCGCCGGGATGCAGGCGCCGGCTGTAAGCTTAGACCCAGCAAAAACTCAGCCAGGGGCCAAGAGATGCTCTTCCTCGTTCTAGGCAAAGGAAAGACCGGATCGCTTGTGGCCGAAGTTGCGCGGGAACGCGGCCACGGGGTGCGCGCCTTCGATCTTCGCGAAAACCGGAGCGCCGCCGCGCTGACGGCGCCGAATCTCGCCGGAGTGGACGCGGTGATTGACTTCACCACGCCGGAAGCGGCGATTGAGAATACGCGGGCAGTTCTCTCGCTGGGCGGCCGCATCGTGGTCGGCACCACAGGATGGTACGCGCGGCTCAATGAGCTGAAGGCGATCGCGGAGCGGCGCGGCGGCGGTCTGCTCTACGGAACCAACTTCTCGATCGGTGTGCAGAAGCTTTTTCGCCTGACCGCGGAGATGGCGCAGCTTGATGGATACAAATTTGCAATTGAAGAGACGCACCACACGTCGAAGCTCGATGCGCCATCGGGCACGGCAATCACCCTGCGCGAAATCATTCAAGCCGCCCACCCCGGAATCGAGGTCGAGGTGACGTCTCATCGCGTCGGCGACGCCAAAGGCGAGCATCTTGTGACAGCGACTAGCGGCAATGACGTGCTCGAACTGAGGCATGATGCGCAGACGCGGCGTGGCTTTGCGCTTGGCGCCGTGCGGGCCGCAGAGTGGCTGGCGGGAAAATCGGGAAGTTGGGATTTCAGGGAAATCTTCGACCAGCTTTAAGAGCTACCCGCGGCGATCAGCAGGGGAAGCGAGCCTCCCGTGCCGGGCACGGGAGGCTTGTCCTAATTGCCGAGGGTAAAGACAACGTTGATCGTGGTCTGCACGTCGACTGGCTCGTCGTTGAGCATATAAGGACGATAACGCCAGTACCTCACCGCGTTGACGGCAGCCTCACGAAGAATCTGTGGCCCATTGACGGCCTTGAGGTCCTGGATCGCGCCGGACTTGCTGATGGTGGCTTCGAGGGTCACGGTCCCGGAGATGCGATTATCCTTGGCAAACCTGGGATAGATGGGCGCGATCTTGCGCAGGAGCAAGCCCTCGGCAACTCCGGAGGAGACGGCGTGCACGCCGGGCATGATGGTCACCGTTTTCCCTGCGCCGAAGCCGGAGAGATTAGCGCCATCATTTTCGAGCGATGCAGGCGTGAAGCCGGAGGCAGGAGCCTCTCCCGGCGCGGTCGGAGCCTTAACCTCACCGTGAATCCTCGACGGTGCGGCGAGCTGGGCATCCATCATGCCGGAGGAAACTGCGGTAGCCGCGGGCTGCGGTGGCGGAGTTTGCGCGCCGGCGATGGGCGTCGCTGCGGAGGGCTTGGCCGTGGTCAAGGTTGGGGCTGGCTGCTGCTGAGTGGGCGCTGCGGCGACGGGTTGCGGCTGCTGCACGATCTGCTGCGCTTGAGCCTGCGGTGCGGCTTCATTGTGATGGAAGGGCTTGAGGACAAAGACGGCCAGCGCGCATGCGATGACGCCAACGCCGCCGGCAAGGGCCAGCAACAGACCCATCTTGCTCTTCGCCGGCTTCTCTTCCTCAGGAACCTCATACTGAAACATTGGAATGTTCGCACGGTCGATCTGCGGTCGCGAGGCGGAGAGGATCGAGGTGTCAACTGGAAGTGTGGCGGCATCCGGCTTTACCGC
>JBATYG010000009.1:0-3347 GCA_049673945.1 Occallatibacter sp. | reverse complement strand
GAAGACGGCCCCTGCTACCGCTGCCTCTATCCCGAGCCGCCGCCGCCGGGCCTCGTGCCCAGTTGCGCTGAAGGCGGAGTCCTCGGCATCCTGCCCGGTCTCGTCGGCGTCATTCAGGCAACCGAGGTCATCAAGCTCATCCTCGGCAAGGGCAGCCCGCTCATCGGTCGCCTCCTGCTCGTCGACGCCCTCAACATGCGCTTCCGCGAGCTCAAGCTGCGCAAGAATCCCGAGTGCCCCGTCTGCGGAGAAAACCCTACCGTGACGCAGCTCATCGACTATCAGCAGTTCTGCGGCATCGTGCCCGAAACCAAAGAGGACAAGTCCATGAAGAACGGCATCCCGCAGATCACCGTCAAGGAGCTCAAGCGCCGCATCGACGCAGGCGAAGACGTCCAGCTCATCGACGTCCGCGAGCCCTACGAGTACCAGATCGCGCAGATCGGCGGAAAACTGATCCCGCAGAACGACGTGCCCAATCGGCTTGCTGAAATTGACCGCAACCGCGAAGTCATCGTCCAATGCCGCAGCGGCGCGCGCTCGCAGCGCATCGCCGAATTCCTCGTCCAGTCCGGCTATCCGAAGGTCGTGAATCTTGCTGGAGGCATTCTTGCCTGGAGCGACGAAATCGACCCCAAGGTGCAAAAGTACTGAGGCTCAATCAACAAGTGCTGCAAGCCGCACTTTGACCCACGGGGGAACCCATGATCAAGGTGAGCATCCTCTACCCCAACAACGCCGGCAGCCGCTTTGACGCCGATTACTACGTCAACGTGCACATGCCTCTCGTCATGAAGCTGCTCGTCTCGGCCGTCGACTCCGTCTCCGTCGAACTCGGCGTCAGCGGCCCCACCGTCGGTCAGCCGCCGCCCTTTCGCGCTGTCGCCGGATTTACCTGCGAATCCCTTCGCGCCTTCAGCGAAGCCTTTCTGCCCGTGGCCGCTGAAATCCGCGCCGATCTCCCCAAATACACCGACATTGAGCCGATCATCCAGGTCAGCAAGGTCAGCGAACTGCGCGTCCACGAGCCCGCGGCCGCCGGTTAGTCTGTTATCAATCGCGCTCTGCGAATGGGGTGCCGCTCTTACCGCGCCAGTTCCACCGGACCGGCCTTCGATGCCGGCTGTGCAACCTCAAGCGCCCTGCCGTTCTCGTCCATCTTGCCGAAGATCATCTTGCCGCTCGCCGTCTGCAGCACGCTCGTCACTGAGATCTCCACCGGCTTGCCGATCATCTTCCGCGCGTGATCCACCACCACCATCGTGCCGTCATCCAGGTAGCCCACACCCTGGTTATATTCCTTGCCTTCTTTCAGGATCAGCACGTTCATGCGCTCGCCCGGCAGCACCACCGGCTTCAGCGCATTTGCCAGGTCGTTGATGTTCAGCACTTCCACGTGGTGCAGATGCGCAACCTTGTTCAGGTTGAAATCGTTCGTCACCACCTTGGCTTCCCACTTCTTCGCAAGCTCCAGCAGCTTCAGGTCCACTTCGCGAATCGAAGGGAAGTCGTCGGGCACAATCTGCACCTGGATCGCCGAATTCGACTGCATCCGCTGCAGCATATCCAGCCCGCGCCGCCCGCGCTGGCGCTTTGACCCATCCGTCGAGTCGGCCACTACCTGCAGTTCGCGCAGCACAAACTCCGGCACCACCATCATGCCGTCGATAAACCCCGCCTCGGCAATATCGGCAATGCGCCCGTCGATGATCACGCTCGTGTCCAGCACTTTCGCGCTGCGCCGCACCGGCTTTTCACCGCTGAAGAGCGTGCCCATCGCCGCCGGGTTCAGCAGGTCGCCCTTGCTCGCGCCCACCAGCAGGCCCACATAGGTCATCAGCAGCAGCACAAAGATCTGCAGGACTGCGGAGGTCGGCGCACCCAGCGGAGCCGAGCGCAGCACCAGGCAAAAGAGCGCTGCGCCAAAGATGCCCAGCACGCTCCCTGCAACCGCGCCAATCAGCCGCCGCAGCGTCAGCGCGCGCACGCGCAGCTCGAACACAATCACCGCGCCGGCTGCAGCCGCGCCACCCGCGGCGGCGATCGGTCCACTCAGACCGAAGGGATGGAGGAAGTAGCAAACCCCGGCGAGAATCGCAACAAAAAGCAAACGGACAAGTATGAGATCCATAAAAGCCTACTTCCGCTGGCAAGCAAACAACATACGCCAGCAGGCCCAGTCCGCGAGTATGCCTATCGTTTCAATCTGTCGTCAAGTGGGGATTGAAATCGGGTTCCCGCCGGCGTCGTCCGCGCCGCACGCCCTCTTTCTTGCAAAGGGGCTGCCCGTGCCGTCCTGCGTCCGGCCTGGCTACGAAGCCACCGCCAGGTCTCCGCCCTGCGCGACCCGCTGCGCGCCTTTGCGCGGACCGCGTTTCCGCGCGCTCATCAGCTTGATCCGCTCCAGCAGCTCATGCGACGAGCATGTCTTCTTTGACACCAGCGCATCCGCCGCGTGCATCTGCCCGCTCATCTTCTGAGGATCGCCCAGCAGAATCATCGGCACATGCGCCGCAATCTGCTTCAGCTTGCCCACCAGTTGATCGCCATTCATCTGTGGCATCGCATAATCCACCAGCGCCAGGTCCACCATGTGCTCTGAGAAGAGCCGCAGCGCCTCCTGCCCATCCGTCGCCGGCAGCACGCGGTAGCCATTCGTTGAGAGCGTGAACGTCAGGACTGAGAGGTCCTGCTCATTATCATCGACGCAAAGTATTACTTTCTTAGGGCGCATGGCGGGTCGAATTCACTCCTCAAAAATTTGTCATCCTTCGCCGGCGGGCACGCACGTCCCCTTGCCCGCTCTTCGCGCAGGCTCTTCAAAGCAAGGCATGTCCCTGAAACGGCAGCCGCCAAAGCGGCGCGCGCTGCGTGGGTCGGACCCCCCTTTTTGCAAGCCTGAGCGCATCAACATCCGCGCTATCCGCGCATCGAAAAATCTCGGTGTGCGGTCAGACTCTTCGCTTGCTTTGGGCAAATCCGGCTCAACGTCACCGGTTGAAGTTGTCTAATGCTTGGCAAAGACTACGGGCAGTCGAGAAGCGTGAAAAGAGGGAATGTGAGGCGAAAGAAGCTTTGAAAAATCTCCTGTAACAAGTGGAAAAAAGCTAGCCGCAACATTTCGCGTCACTTGTCCTGATGAATATCTGTTGAAAGCGTGTGCAATACAGCCGGAAAAGCTGCCGGTTTGCAACAGGAACGGTGCGCCGCAAACGCCCTCTTCGCTCAGCGACGCTTACCTTCCCATTCCGGCAACGTCGCGCGATGCTCGATGCAACTGCATCAGTCCCTACACGCGGTCGTGCCCCATCCATGCGCAGCATGGGTGGGAACCCCAACCTCAGCCC
>JBATYG010000008.1:0-3859 GCA_049673945.1 Occallatibacter sp. | reverse complement strand
GCTGAAGGCCACGCTGCGCCACTATCGCGCGTCTCCCGGATATCAGCCCATCCCCATCAAGCAGGAAGTGACACCGGATGAAGAAGCGTTCATCGAAGCGCACCGCAACGAGCTGCCGGAGCTCGAGACGATTGACGTGGAGCGCCGCCTCTACCCGCGTGACGGCTTCGCCGCCCACCTGATCGGCTACGTGGGCGAAGTAAGCGAGGAGATGCTCGATAACGACATGCGCTACGCGGCGTATGAGCCGGGCGATGTGGTGGGCAGGGCGGGCGTGGAGCAGACCTACGATCAGCTACTGCGCGGGCAGGATGGCTCGCGCGACGTGATTGTCGACAGCCACGGCCGCGAGGTGGGCTACCTGCGCACCCAGCACTCGATTCCCGGGCAGGATCTGCGGCTAACGATCGACAACGACCTGCAGCGGGCGGCAGAACTGGCCCTCGGCGACCGCAATGGCGCCGTTGTGGCGATGGACCCGCGCAATGGCGAGATCCTGGCGATGGTGTCGCGGCCGAGCTTCGACCCAAATGCCTTTGCAGTGCGCATCGACCGTTCCGAGTGGAACAAGCTGATTACCGATCCCGATCATCCGCTGCTGAATAAGGCTATTCAGGCGCAGTTGGCGCCCGGCTCGACTTTCAAGATCCTCATGTCGGTGGCCGGATTGCAGGAAGGCCTTGCACAGAACATGCACGTGATGTGCAATGGCGGCGCAAATTTCTACGGCCACTTCTACCATTGCGATGAACGGCACGGCATGGTGGACATCCACAACGCCATCCCGATGTCCTGCGACACGTTCTACTACACTCTCGCCGATCGACTGGGCATTGACCGCATTGCGAAATATGCCACTGAGTTCGGCTACGGGCAGAAGACCGGTATCGATCTTCCCGGCGAGCAGGCGGGATTGATGCCGTCGGCGCAGTGGATGATGAAGAACTTCCATCGCAAGTGGTATGCGGGCGAAACCATCTCCGTCGGAATCGGGCAGGGAGCCATCGAAGCCACTCCGATTCAACTGGCGCGCATCATCGGCGGCATCGCGTCCAATGGACACATGGTGCGGCCGCACACGGTCTTCCCCGACGAGCTGCCGCCTGACTTTCGCAAGGCGCTGCTGGACACCTATCCCGGCTCGGGCGACACGTACATTCCCATCGATCCCGAGAACTGGATCACCATCACGGACGGCATGGCTGAGACGACCCAGCCGGGGCTCTACCATACGGCCGGAGCAGAGGGTTTGGCGGGCATCGACTTTGCAGGCAAGACCGGCACGGCGCAGGTTGTGGGGCATGACACCAAGGTGGCCAAATCCCACTTGACGCTGCCCAACGTATGGTTTGTTGGCGTGGTGCCGAGACGCAATCCCGAACTGGTCGTGGCCGTACTATGGCAGAACGGTGACAAGAGCTGGTTTGCCGCACGGATCGGCGCACGAGTGGTCTCGGCTTATGTTGAAAAGCAGCGCCGCCTCGCCAACAACCTGCAGACCACCAAAGCTGTTGCGCCGCCGAAGCCGGTGGAAGTAGGAGCGGTGTGGACGGCTCCGGACGCGCAGGCCAAGAACCCAGCCGATCGCCAGATCGCGAAGATGCACGCAGGCCGTTTCTTCATCGATCCTAAATCCGGCTCAGCATCGGGCTCTGGTATTCCCCCCGGTGTTCCAAGTACTGGCGGCCGCGTTGCACGGCCGTCGCAACCGGGCTTGCTGTTGCCAACCGGCGGGATTGCCGCGCCATGAGCACACGCGGCCTGATGGGCTTTCGCGATTTCGACTGGCCTCTGCTCGGGGTCGTGCTGCTGCTGTGCTCTGTCTCTGTGATTGAGATTTATTCGGCCACGCTGCATACGAAGTTCTCGGGCTTTCACACCCGGCAGGTGCTCTGGATCATGGGCGGCCTTGCCGTCATGTTCATCCTTTCGCGGATTGACTACCACCGGCTGCTCGACTGGGTTCCTTGGGCCTATGGCATCTTCCTGATAGCCGTCACTGCGGTCCTTATTCCCGGAATCGGCCATAAGGCGCTCGGCGGCCGGCGCTGGATCAAGCTCGGACCGATGCTGTTTCAACCCTCGGAGTGGATGAAGCTCATCCTGATCCTGATGGTGGCGCGGTACTTCGCCAACCTGGGGGCGCGGCGGCTCACGTGGCCGGACGTCCTGAAGGCCTTCGCGATGGTGGGCGTTCCGATGCTGCTGGTGCTCAAGGAGCCAGACCTGGGAACGGCCCTCACCTTTGCCCCGGTGCTGATTGCGGGCCTCTTTCTCGGAGGCATCAACCTGCGGCAGGCCGCGATCATCGGTACCGTCGCCATCGTGGTGGTCGGCGGGGCGTGGTCAAGCGGCAAGCTGCTGAAGCCCTACCAGAAGGCCCGGCTCACCAGCTTCATTAACCCTGAAAACGACCCCAAGGGCAGCGGCTACCAGGTGCTGCAGTCGAAGATCGCCGTGGGTTCGGGGGGCATCTGGGGCAAGGGAACGGCCAAGGGCACCCAGACGCAAGGATATTTCCTGCCTATCCCTTACACCGATTTTATCTTTGCGGCCTTCAGTGAGGAGCATGGCTTTGTGGGCGCGCTTTTCGTCCTGCTGCTATACTTTTTTATATTGATGCGTTTGATTCAAAACGCTCAAACAGCCGCCGACCTGCCAGGCTCCCTGATTATCATGGGCGTCGTGGCTGTGTTGACCTTTCAGATTGCGGTCAATGTAGGCATGGTCATAGGGTTTATGCCCGTCACCGGAATCCCCTTACCATTAATGAGCTACGGCGGATCCTCGGTGTTGTTTACCTTCCTCGCGCTGGGCGTTGCGATGAACGTACGTATGCGCCGGTTTGTAAACTGAGGCTCCCGGCAGGGAAAGCTCCGGGGGCAATTGAACAAGTTCACCTCTTGCTCTCAGCCAAAAGCGATCAGGCTCGCAAGAGAAAGGTTTAAGCATCTACGCCGGCAGGGGTTCCAATGGACCACAGGCCCGGCAGGATTGAGTTCATGAGCACGCAGAGACGGGCATACCGCTTGCAGTGCATGGGTTGCACGAACCGCGCAGCAGAACGCGAGGCCAATCGCGACGGGATTCCGTCGCTGGCCGGTAGCATGCAGGAGCTTTCAGACCCTGCACCGTTCGCGCGAGTCGTTAATGCCCATGCCGGCGGTGAAACGGCCTCGCCGTGGCGTTTGGCAACGCCGCAGGCAAAAGTGGCCACAAACTCTCTGCAAAAGGAAACGCACCTCGCACGGCTTGTTCGCCAGGGTCACCCTTTCACAGGATCAACGGCATACAGGTCTCGCCTTTCGCCCAGCTCCATCCTTTCCGGTTCCGCGCGCGTCCATCCAACCTTGCCGCAAGACCCGGCCGCCAATGGCCGCCGGGCGGAAAGGCACGATGGCAAAGGAAATTTGCATTTCAAGCACGCCGCATGAAACACGGCTTGCAATTCTTGAAGACGATCAACTCGCGGAAGTCTATTACGAACGCGAAAATGAATACACCCTCGCCGGCTCGATCTACAACGGCCGCGTAACCCGCGTACTGCCCGGCATGCAGTCGGCTTTTGTCGACATCGGCCTCGAGCGCGACGCATTCCTCTACGTTACCGACTTTCTTGAACTCGAAGACCCGGAAGAAACCGACGAGCTTGAGAAGGCTGCGGCCAGTCCCAGCCAACATACGCGCGAGGTTCGCCATGGTGGCGACCGCAGCGGTCAGCGCCAGGAGCGCGGTCCGGAGCGCGCACCGCGCGAGCGGCAGCCGGAAGCCGAGGCCGAGCCCGCCGAAGCTGTATCTGCCCCGGCGCGTCAGGATGAAAAGCAGGATGAGGAGGACTCCGGCGAAGGCGGTGCACGAC
>JBATYG010000007.1:0-3481 GCA_049673945.1 Occallatibacter sp. | reverse complement strand
GCAGCGTCAGCGCGCCGAGCGAGAGCGTCGCCGGGTCGAGCTTGGTGAGGTTGGTCATGCCCTCATTGACATCGCGATGGAAAGCCGGATCGCCGCCGTAGACAACGATGCGCGCCTCGCGAAGCTTGTTGGTCAGCGCAACCAGGGCGCCGATGTTGGCGTCGTTCTCGCCCATGGACATATTCGGATCGTCGGCCTTGGGCACTGGCCACCCTTTGCCTGTCCAGAAAAGCAGCTTTCTGCCCGGCACCTTGAGCGCAACGTCTGCCGTCGCGGTGAGCGTTTCGAGCGACTGGCTGAGCTGGTCAGAGACAGCGACGGGTTGCCCTGCGGGCGCCGGAGCAGGCTTGAGCTGATCGACAAACGAGGCCAGCGCATTGCCGTCCGTGCTGGGCTGCGACTGGATCTGCAGGCCGTCCGGCGCGAAGGCCACGATGAGCACAGGCGTGGCGAGCTGGCCTTTGTTCTGCCGCAGATATTTGCCGAGTTGCGTGCGCGCGGTATTCACTTCATCCGGCGTTGAGTTCACCAGGTCGACCACCAGAATCACCGTGACCGGCTGCTGCGCATCGGCGGGCTGAAATGAGGCGACCGTCTGCGGGCGGTTGTTGTCGAGCAGGCGGAAGTCCTGCCCGGTCAGGCCGTTGACGGGCTTGCCCGCTGCGTCGGTCACCATCACATCGAGCCGAATGCGGCCCTCTTCCTCGTGGGCAACTGGCTTGGGCACGCTGGCGACTGGGCGCGGCGCCGGGATGGGTGTCGGTGTTTGCTGCGCGAGGAGAGGCAGGGCAAGAGACGCGGTGCACGCAGCCGCAAACCCGGCCCTCCGGCGATTTCTCGGAATCGACACTCGGTAGCCCTCACTGGTCCGTGCGAATGCTGGAGACAGTGCGAGTCTAACTCCGCCGCCCTCCGCAGGCATAATGAAATGAGCCTGATCTCGAAAAGCATCCCTGAGAAGCATCTTTGATCGTGAGCCGCACGACCGGCATGACCGTCTGGGCATTGACTGTTGTGGCTGCCCGCTGCCGCCCAGACCGAACCGTCTTCCGGGGTCGATCGTGGCCGGCGAGCAGCGCCATCAACCAGCATTACAAGGTCGGCTGTAAAATCTGACTAAGGATTGCCCGGCATCCGCCGATTCGCCCCGCCCTGCCCACGGCAGGCATAGAAACGAGATATGTTCCATCCCACTGAAGACCTTCGCATTAAATGGACCAAGGTTGTGCTCCCGCCTGTTTTCCTTGAGGAAGAGCGCCCCGCGGGCGAGACCGCCACGGCCACCATCTTCAATGCGCGCCTTGAGATTTCGCGCATTCTCGCGCAGCGCGACGCGCGGCTGCTCGTGCTGGTCGGCCCGTGCTCGATTCACGACACCAAGGCCGCGCGCGAATATGCCGAGCACCTGCAGTCGGCGATTGGAGAGTTCGGCGCCGATCTGCGAATCGTGATGCGCGTCTACTTTGAGAAGCCCCGCACGACCGTGGGGTGGAAGGGCCTGATCAACGATCCGTACCTCGACGGCTCTTACAAGATCAACGACGGGCTGCGCCTGGCGCGGCACCTGCTGCTCGATCTGGCGGAGATGGGCGTGCCCACGGGCACCGAGTTTCTCGACATGATCACTCCGCAGTACATTGCCGGCCTGGTGAGCTGGGGCGCAATCGGCGCACGCACCACCGAAAGCCAGGTGCACCGGCAGCTGGTCTCGGGCATCAGTTGCCCCACCGGCTTTAAGAACGCCACGTCGGGCGATGTGCAGGTGGCCGTCGACGCGGTGCTTTCCGCCTCGCAGCCGCACACCTTTCTGGGCCATACCAAGCATGGCCAGTCGGCCATCTTCGTCACCACGGGGAACCCGGACTGCCACGTGATTCTGCGCGGGGGCCGCAAAGCGGTGAACTATACCGCGGACAGCATTGCCGAGACCACGGCGCAGTTGCTCGCCGCGGGCCTGCTGCCGCGCATCATGGTCGACTGCAGCCACGCCAACAGCAACAAGGATCACCGGCGCCAGGGGCTCGTCTGCCGCGATGTCGCGGGACAGATTGCCGCGGGCAATCGCAACATCCTCGGCGTGATGCTTGAGAGCAATCTTGTGGAAGGCGCGCAGCAGCATGTGGCGGGGCGCCCGCTCGTCTATGGGCAAAGCATCACCGACGCGTGCATCGCCTGGCCTGAAACGCATGCTCTGTTGAGTGAGCTAGCCGCCGCGGTGCGCGCACGCCGCGCTGTCACGGCGCCGGTACTCGCATGAGTCCAGCGCCGCCAGCTGATTGTAGGTATCGGTAAGTTAATCGGCGTGCCCACGCCGGGGATCGCGTTTTATCTAGCACAACAGGCGAATCTATAACAGGCAGATCTGGGGAAAGATATCTCTATAGTTATCGCGCAGAGCGCTTGCGGCGCTTCTGTGCAATCGCCGGCAGGGCTGCCCATTCTGACGGGTCTTCGGCCTCTGCGAAAAACACTGACATTCCGTTGCCATCGCGGTACAGCGATGAGGGGTGCGCCGATGAGCTTTTCACCGCCGTCGCCAAAACAATGCGGCGCATGTCGAGCGCTACCAACGCGAGAAGAACCAAGGCAAGTGCTGAAAAGCCGTACAGGGAAAGATGCTCAGTCAACGTGGGCCATTCGAAGCTTGCTATGAAATGGACCATCTTGCCTGACCCCTTTCTTCGAACTCCAGATTTGGACCCGATCCGAAGCCCTTCTACGCTCTGGCAGAAGCTGCCCCGAATTTGCATGTCGTATTGTGTAGTTCCTTTGTAGCCTGATTGCACAGCGGGGACAATGCGGCTTTGGTGCCATGACTGTAGTTCGTAAGTAATTTCGGACGAAAGTACCTCCTCGCCAGGGGACTGGGTACCTGACGGTCCGCGTCCGCCCGGCGACCCGATTTTTAGAGGCGACGCCCGGCGACGTATCATTTTGATCTGCAGCACAGCATCAAGGGCCCTGAAGAAGGAGATTTCACGTGAAGGTTCTGCCTTGCAAACTTCTCGGCGTTGCGGCGTCCTGCGCCATTGCGGTATCGGCTGCCGCACAGTCTACGCATAAACTGCCGGAGATCAGCTACGAGAGCTACAAGCTGCCGAACGGCCTCACCGTGCTTACGCATGAGGATCACCGGCTGCCCCTGGTTGCCGTCGACCTGTGGTATCACGTCGGACCCCTCAACGAGCGCCCGGGCCGGACCGGTTTTGCGCACCTCTTTGAGCACAGGATGTTTGAGGGCTCGGAGCACGTCGGCGAAAAGGCTCAAATCCGCGATGTGCAATCCGCCGGCGCAACCGACGTGAACGGCACCACCTCCTTCGATCGGACCAACTACTTCGAGACCATGCCAAGCAACCAGCTCGAACTGGCGCTTTGGCTTGAAAGCGACCGCATGGGCTTTCTGATGGAAGGTCTCGACCGCGAGAAGCTCACCAATCAGCGCGACGTGGTGCGTAATGAACGCCGCCAGGGTGAGGGC
>JBATYG010000006.1:0-17058 GCA_049673945.1 Occallatibacter sp. | reverse complement strand
TGACTGTGGGCCCGCCACAGCCGGCGGCCTCCGCTTCGTCTGGACGAATATCCCCTCGCAACGCCGCTCGTCCCTATATGTCGATACACCCTAGGGCTCCCCGCGCCGCTCGATGCGCACGCGGCGTTTTTCCCACTCGGCGCTCGAGAAGATGCGCGGGCCCACTTCAATGAGGCGGGGCATCATGTTGAAGACGGCGACGCGGCTCCACACCTTGCCCTCGCGGGTTCTGAAGCCCTTCTCATTCAGATCGCTCACGATGCTTGCATAGGAGAAATCCTGCGCCAGAAGATCCATCATCAGCAAAAGGACCTGGTTCTCATTCGGATCGACTTCGAGGCGCTTGCAATCGTCTGAGATTCTCAAGCCGTAGGGAATCTGTTCGCTGAATGCGCCCTCGGGGGGAGCTTCCTGATCGGGCAGCTCGCGCCGCCATTCGATCGATACCATCTGCCAGCCTGCCGCTGCCCTCGCCCGGATGACCTCTGGGCTGAAGGGCTCTATAATCACGTCGCGAATCCGCTCAAAATAGGCCATGGTCGAGCCTCCCCAAATGAGACGACACCGTCAAGAGAAGCAATTGAAGGGCCAGTTCTCCGGCACGGAGGGCGGGGAGTATCTCCTTCAAAATAAGGGGGCTGGAGGGTCTTCGTGGCTGGACGGCCCGCAAAGAGGTGGCCGGAATTGCAAGTTGCTGTCCGCTTTCGCACAGGCGGCGGGGCTTTCGCGCTACTCGCGGACGCTGACGCCGAGCGCCTTCATCTTGCGATAGAGGTGGCTGCGCTCGAGGCCAAGCAGCTCCGCGGCACGGCTCACGTTGTTGTGCGCCTCTTCGATCTTCTTGAGGATGTAGTCGCGCTCGTAGGCGTCGCGCGCCTGCTGCAAGGTTGAGAACTCTTCGGTGGTGCGCGACGAGACCTTGTGGGTGAGCGGAGGCAGATGTTTGCGCTCGATGCGCAGCGCGCGGGGGTTGAGGATGAGCATGCGCTCGATAACGTTTTTGAGCTCGCGGACGTTGCCGGGCCAGTGATATTTGCCGAGGGTTTCGAGCGCCTCTTCGCTAATCTCCATGCGGGGACGGCCGTACTGGCGGCCAAAGTCGGCGAGAAACTCGCGCACCAGCAGAGCAATGTCCTGCTTGCGCTCGCGCAGCGGCGGCACAAAAAACGGGACGACGTTGAGCCGGTAGAAGAGATCTTCGCGGAAGTTGCCCTTCGCGATCTCCTCTTCAAGGTTCTTGTTGGTCGAGGCGATCAGGCGTACATCGACGTGCAGCGCCTGCGAGCCGCCGACGGGGGTGAACAACTGGTCGTCGAGCGCGCTGAGCATCTTGGCCTGGGTCTTGAGGCTCATGTCGCCCACCTCGTCGAGAAAGAGCGACCCGCCGTCGGCGCGTTCGAGCATGCCGCGCTGCTCGGGCGGTCCGCCGGGCTGCGCGCTGTGCCGATAGCCGAAGAGTTCGGCCTCGATGTGCGCCTCGGGAATCGCGGCGCAGTTGAGCTCAACAAAGACGCGGTCGCGGCGCAGGCTCTCCGCATGGATGGCGCGCGCAATGAGTTCCTTGCCTGTTCCCGATTCGCCGTAGATGAGCACGCGGCCCGTTGTAGGAGCCATCAGCCGGATCTGCTGACGAAGAGCCTTGGCGGGCACGCTCTCGCCGGTGAGTACAGAGCCCACGCTGAACTGGCGCTGAAACTCGAGATTTTCGTTGCGCAGGCGGCGCGCCTCGACGGCGTTCTTGAGCACGATGAGCGTGCGGTCGAGTGAAAGCGGCTTCTCAAGAAAGTCGAAAGCTCCGATCTTGGTGGCTTTCACGGCGGTTTCGATGGTGCCGTGCCCGGAGATGATGACGACCTCGGGACGCGTCTCGGCCTCCATGCCGTGAATCTCGCGGAGCACCTCGAGGCCATCGCGGTCGGGGAGCCAGATATCGAGCAGCACGACGTCGTAGGGTGCGTCCTGCACCAGCACCAGCGCCTCGGAGGCCGTGGCCGCGGTGGCAACGCCATATCCTTCTTCGCGCAGAATCTCCTCGAGCGTCGCGCGGATCTCCGCCTCGTCGTCAACCACCAGGATGTGGTTCATGAATGTGCTCCGGTAAGCGGAGCCTGCGCGCTGCTCTCGCCTGTGGGATGTGCCGTCGGCTCGAGAAGCGGCAGGCGCACGAGAAAGCGCGCCCCCTTGGGTGTGTTGCTCTCGGCGCGAATGGAGCCGCCATGCTCTTGCACGATTTTCGCCGCGATGGCGAGGCCGAGGCCTGTACCGCGGCTCTTGGTGGAATGGAAGGGCAGAAAGAGCCGCTCGCGAATCTCGTCGGTGATGCCATGACCGGTATCGGCAATCGTCAGTTCAACGGCCGCGCCATCTTCGCTGAGGGTGCTCCTGATATCGAGCACGCGCAGCAGGCTGCCCTGCATCGCCTCGGCCGCGTTGTCGATCAGGTTGGCGAGGGCGCGGCGAATGACCTCGGGGTCTGCGAGCACCTGCGGCAGGCCAGGCTCAAGGTCGCGATGCACGGTGATGTCGTCGAGTCGGCCGGCAAAGAGCGCAAGCGCTTCTTCCACAACTTTGTTCAGATCGCAGGGCCGGGGCTGCGGCGCGGGGAACTGCGCGAGCGCTGAGAACTGATCGACAAGCGAGCGCAGAGTTCCGACGCAGGTCATGATGACCTCGGCGCATTTGCGAATGATGGCCGGCGAGTCGGGCTGGCCGCGATCGAGGTGCCGGCCGATTCTTTCCGCGGAAAGCGCGATAGGCGTGAGGGGATTCTTGATCTCATGCGCCACGCGCTGCGCAACTTCCTTCCACGCTACCTGGCGCTGCGCGCGCAATAGCTCTGTCGTGTCTTCGACAACCAGAACGGTGCCAGTGTGCCCGTTGCCGAGGTCAAGGCGGGCGCTCGTGATCGCGAGATTCATGATGCGGCCCCGCGCATGCAGCTCGATCTCGGTGGACGCTGCGCCCATGCGCTGCCCACGGCGAATCACGGCGGCGAGATCGTCGACGTGCTCGGGCGGCAGCAGCTCATCGAGCTTTTTGCCGCGCAGTTCGTCATCATAGTTTCTACCCATGAGGGCCGCGAACCCGCGATTTGCCTGCAGCACGCATCCCGCACCATCCAGCGTGACGACACCGCCGGGAATGGTCTCGACGATTGTTTCGAGCTCGCGGCGGCGCTCTTCGATCGCCAGATTGGCTGCCGTCAACTGAGCCGAAGAGCTCTCGGCCAGGCGGCGGCTCGTCTCAAGATCGGCGGCCATGTGATTGAACGATTGAACGAGGTCGGCCATTTCGCCCGTTGTCACGAGGGCTACGCGGTAGTCATATTTTCCCGCAGCGATCTGGTCCATTGCGTCGGCCAGAGCTTCGACCGGGCGCGTGATCTGCTTCGACAGGAAGAGCGCGAGCCAGACACTGGAAAAGAAGACGATGACCGTGATAAGCAGCAGCATCAGGAAGAACGTGGACCGGAGCTGCTTGCGCGTCTGATACAGGTTCCAATAGGCGGCGGCGCCCTCGCGGATGCGCGTGGTCGTCTGGCTTAATCCTTCGGGCATGGGCAGCGCTGCAACCACGGCTTTCCCGGTGGCGGTCACGGATATGCCGAGTGCATATTCCTGCCCGGCGATGCGGATAACCGGCTCGCCGTTGTGCTGTGCAGATGTGAGCAGGCTCTGGGAGAGCGGTCCGCTCAGCGGCAGTTCGATCTGGCTCACATCCTTGCCGGTGCTGTCGGGCATCCAGGGAATGAGACTCGCAGGGCTGCCCTCGGGCGGCGCTTCGTAGCTCGCGATCACCTGGCGGTCCTTATCAAAGACGAGGGCGAAACCGCCCTGCAGGGTGATGCGGTGCGAGCCCAGCACATTTCTCAATTCGGCAACGTCGCGGTCGGGCGCGCCGCTAGCGGCGATCGACTCGGCCTCTCCCCGCGCATTGTTGGCGACATACTGCGCCAGCTCAAGCACGACGCGCGTCGAGTCTTCGCGCAGCTCGGAGGTATTGGGCGAAAACCAGCGATCGAGCGAGCGGTTCATGAGCTGAAAGCTGAAAAGGAACATAAAGACCGCCGGCGCGAGCGCAATGAGCACCGCGCCGAGCACCATGCGTGTGCGCAGACGCGAACCAAGCGCACTGCTGCTTTGCCCCGCATACAGCTTGAGAATGTTTCGCAGCAGCAGCATCAGCAGAGTGAGCAGCAGCAGAAACACACTGACTGTGAGACCGGTGAAGGCCAGGGTCTCACCGGCGGTCTCGGGGTTGAGGAACGGGATATTGGAAGTTCTGAAGGCCTGCATCCAGCCGAAAACTGCAAAGATGAGGAAGACGCCCACGCCCAGCAGGACGATCGCTCTCTTTCGCCGGTCACGCAGGAATTGCATGGGCCGATTATAGGCGCATCCGGAAAGGGGGATGCCAGCCTGCAAATCCGACCGGATCTTACGCTCGGCAGAGTGTCTGCGCCGGCGCGAGCCGCCGGGCAAATTCATGCCTCCGTTCCTCGGCGCGGGTGACACGCGAAGAACGGAGGCTGGTTCGAGCGGCTTACTTCTTGGCGCAGCAATCGCCCGAACAGCAGGATGCGCCGTTCTGGCAACAACTGACGGAGGAGCAGCAGGCGCCGGAGCAGCACGTTGAGCCGGGCTTGCAGCATGTATCGCCGGCGAGGGCCAGCGCAGGCAGCGATGAAAGGCCTAGAAGGACAAAAGCAAGGATCTTCGACTTCATAACAAATCTCCTAAAGAACGGTGAATGGTAGACGCGTGCGCCGCAGCGCAGGATGAGGGGCGCATTTCACCGGGAGAGCTAGATTCGAAGATCATCTTTCAATCGAAAGACGGAAGGAAGGGCCGGCGGATCGCTGTTGCATTGCCGGCTATGTCGCGTCAGCGTAGGGCGGTACGCCACTTGCGACTTCACGAGAATCGCGGACCGCTCGTGCAGCCGCCGTTCGCGCGACGCCTCGGTCTTCAGGCCCAGCTGCTCTTGGCATTGCACACTCGAACAGATGGGGCCGTTGTTGCCACGAGGACAACAGGACAAATGCCGCCGGCAATAATTCTCACTGAGCGCCACGGATTGCAGTGGGCCTGCTGCAATCGCAAGGATGCAGACGAATGCCAGCAATGCGAGAGGGGATCGGCCTTTGACGACTCCAGCCACGACTTCAATACTACCCGCTTCGCCATGCCGCGTGAGATGGTCCTCACACAAGGGTCGTCCCCTTCAGGCCAGCACGTCAGCCGCTGTCACCCAGGGCTTCTGCTGGCTTTCGGCAACACCCCGACAGGTGAGCCTGCCCAGCCAGGTATTAAGGCCTTCGGCGAGTCCAGCGTCTTTTTTGAGAGCTTCGCGCGCGCCGAGGCTTGCGATGCGCAGTAAATACGGGAAGGTCGAGTTGGTGAGCGCCAGCGTCGAGGTGTTCGGCACGGCGCCTGGCATGTTGGTAACGCAGTAGTGCACCACGCCATCGACCACATAGCTGGGATTGGAGTGCGACGTGGGCCGCGCTGTCTCAACACAGCCGCCCTGGTCAATCGCCACGTCGACAATCACCGCACCCTTCTTCATCTTTGAAACCATGCCACGGGTGACGAGTTTGGGCGCAGTGGCACCGGGGATCAGCACTCCGCCGATGACAAGGTCGGCCTCGCGCGTAGCCTGAGCGAGGTTGTAGCTGTTCGAGGCAAGGGTGTAGAGGCGGCCATTGAAGATGTCGTCGAGCTCGCGCAGACGATTGAGGTTGATATCAACCAGCGTCACTTTGGCGCCGGAGCCAAGGGCGATTTTGGCCGCGTTGGTGCCCACGATGCCGCCGCCGATGATGGTGACATGGGCAGGTGGTACGCCCGGAACGCCGCCCAGCAGGATTCCGCGGCCGCCGCGCTCGCGCTCAAGATAATTTGCGCCAACCTGCACGCTCATGCGGCCGGCCACTTCGCTCATGGGCGTGAGCAGCGGCAAGGTGCCCTGGCGATCGCGCACGGTTTCATAGGCGATGCCGATGACTTTCTTCTCAAGAAGCTGGTCGGTGAGTATCGGCAGGGGCGCAAGATGCAGATAGGTGAAGAGTACAAGCCCTTCGCGAAAGTAAACGTACTCGCTCTCGATGGGCTCCTTGACCTTGACCACCATCTCGACGTTGCCCCAGACGTTGCCGGCATCGCCCACAATCTCGCCGCCGGCTTTCTGATACTCGGCGTCATCGAAACCGGATTCGGCCCCGGCATAAGTCTCGACCAGAACCTTGTGTCCTGCTTCGGAAAGAGCTTTCACGCCAGCTGGAGTAACGCCGACGCGCGCTTCATTGTCCTTGATCTCTCTGGGAACGCCGATGATCATGCCCGGACACCTCTGCTGCGTTGGACGCTTTCTGGGGAGGGCTGATGCGAGAGCTTGAGGGCCGCGCCGTTTTTGGGTCGGGGAGGGCTGTAAGGGCGCGGCCTCTGTTCGACTCCGACTGCCAAGAATCGTAAGCTGGAATTCCCTGTCAATGTTTGCAAAGTTCGTGATAGAACAGGCGTATGAGAACGAAACGTGATAAGAATGGGCCAGTAGCGCACGAAATAAGCACAAATGCCACGGAGATCGGGCTCGATGACCTGGATGGCGCGATTCTGCGCTATCTCGAACTCAACGGCCGCGCCACCAATTACGACGTTGGCGATGCGGTGGGCCTCTCGGCGTCAGCGGCATCGCGGCGCATCCTGGCCCTTGAGGCCGCGGGCGCGATTCGCGGCTATCGCGCGGTGGTGGATGACGGGCTGCTGGGCAAGCGCATGACCGTCTACATCCGCGTGACGCTCGAACGGCAGTCGGCCGCGGTGCTTGGCGCGTTTGAGACGGCAGTGCGGCGCTGTCACGAAATCGTGAGCTGCCACCTGATGGCCGGCCAGTACGACTACATGCTTGTAGCCCGCGTGGCCGATATTGCCGATTACGGACGCCTGCATCAGGGCGAACTCTCGCGCCTGCCAGGCGTCACGCGGATTGAAACCGGCTTCGCACTGCGCGACGTACTGGATGCGGGCAAAGCGTAGTCGACCGCCGGTCCAAATCTTCTTCCTTGCACCCCCGGTGCCTTGGATTAACCTTGAAGGCACACGCACGATCAATTTGCAGGCAGCGCTCCCCATGACGAACGAGTCGATGCGGGGCAGCCTGTTTATTTGCCCACTGCGCCTTGCGCCGATCATGCCCAGTGCGCTTCGCGCCGATTAAAGGAGCGTTGATGCCTTCTGTCCAGTTGAGCCGTCTTTTCCGTCTCGCCGGTTTCTCGATCCTGTCTCTTGTTTTCGCGCCGGTTTTTGTGTGGGCAGAGGTGCCAACGCCGATCTCGGTGCTCGGCCATAATCCCGGCGACGATTTTTATCTCGCGGACTACGAAGACACGGTGCGCTATTTCCACGCGCTGGCGGCGGCCTCTGATCGCATCAAGATGTTCACCGTGGGCAAGACCACGCGGGGCAAGGACATTGAGGTTGCCGTGATCTCGTCACCGCAGAATCTGGCGAAGCTCGATGAGTACAAGCAGATCTCGGGCCGGCTGGCTCACGCGGACAATCTCACGGACGACCAGGCGCACGAGCTGGCGCGCACCTCAAAGGTGATTGTGCATATCGATGGCGGCCTGCACGCCGATGAAGTTGCCGGCCCGCAGCACACGATGGTGCTGGCCTACAAGCTGGTCTCGGCGCAGAACGATCCGCAGGTTGACGCGATTCTCGACCAGGTGATCCTCGTGCTGTGGCCCACGCTCAACCCCGACGGCCAGGACATGGTGGTGCACTGGTACCGGCAGCACGTGGGCACCAAGTATGAGGTCAGCCCGATGCCGTATCTCTACCAGGATTACGTGGGCCACGATAACAATCGCGACGGCTTCATGATGAACATGAAGGAAGAGCAGGTGGTGGTAAAGGCGCAGCTCGACTTCAGCCCGGCGATCTTCTACTGCCAGCACCAGACAGCGCCCTTCCCGGCGCGCATCTGGATCCCGCCGTTCTCCGATCCAATATCGAGCAACATCAGCCCGATTGTGCGTAGCTGGCTCAACCTGATCGGTGCGAATATGACGGCCTACCTGAACGCGCATGACATGCCCGGCGCGATCTCGGAGTCGCGCTTCGATAACTGGTATGCAGGGTTCACGGACTGGGCGCACGTCTTCCGCAACGAGATCTCCTTCTTTACCGAAACGGCTCTTTATGACTACGCGACGCCGCACTTCTACACGGTGAGGGATTTCCCAAAGAATTTTCAGGACCTGCGCGCGCTGAGCATGTACTCGACGCCCTGGGAAGGCGGCTGGTGGCGCCTGAAAGATGCGGTCGACTACATGGTGGGCGGCTCGATGTCAGTGCTTGACCTTGCCGCGAAGAACCGCGAGACGCTGCTCTATAACCGCTATCTCGCAGCCCGCGACAACATTCAGCACTTCAAGAAGGAACCGCCCTTCGCGTACGTGATCAGCAGCAAGCAGACCGACACGCCGGAGGCCGGGTTACTGGCGCAGAAGATGATCGACAACGGTCTGGACGTCTATACGACGAAGAGCGGCTTCAAGGCAAACGACGTGACCTATCCTGCTGGATCGTGGGTGATCCCCATGGATCAGCCTTTCTCTGCGCTCGCCAAGGAGCTCTTCGAAAGGCAGAAGTATCCCGATGCGCTCGAGAATGGAACCGCCAAGTCGATCGACCTGCCCTACGACGTAACCGGCTGGACGCTGCCGCTACAGATGGGCGTGAACGTCGATACGGTCACCGATCCGCTGGAGCCCGCGCAGCGCGCGCTTCTCACGAAAATAGCGACAGTGGAGTTGCCTGAAGCTTCCGTCGAGGGCGCGGGCACCACCTTCGTGGTGAGCCACAAGATGAACGCCTCGTTCGAGCTTGTCAACGCAGCGCTCGCAGCGGGCGCTACAGTGTCGATGGCGCAGGAGCCGTTGAAGACGGCCGAGGGAACGGAGACCGGCGCTTTTGTGATCGGCGGAGTCGGGCGCGCGACGGTTGCCGACCTCGCCAAGAAGTACAGCGTTTCCGCGGTTGCCGTTACGGCTCCGACGCACACCATTGCGCTCAAGAAAGCGCGCGTAGGGCTCTATCGGCCATGGGCACCTTCGATCGACGAGGGCTGGACGCGCTGGATCCTCGAAAACTATGGCTACGAGCCGAAGAGTATTTACAACGCCGATATGCGCTCGGTCGATCTGCACAGCCGCTACGACGTAATTGTGCTGCCCGATATGTCGGCAAAGCAGCTCATGGATGGATTCGGCGTAGGTGTTGTTCCTGGTGAATATGCCGGCGGCATGGGTGAAGAGGGCATGGAGAATCTGCGCGCCTTTACACGCGACGGCGGAACGCTGATTGCGCTGAACCACACGGCGAGCACGCTGATTCCGCTGATGTCATTGCCGGTGAAGAACTCAGTTGAAGGCTTCAGGAGCGACAAGTTCTTCTGCTCGGGAGCGTTATTGCGCGTGAACACCGAGCATGCGGATCTGCCGGTGAACTATGGCGTGACCGAATCGCCCGTGGTGATGTTCCAGGGCGGACCAGCCTTTCAGCCGCTGCCGGGCTTTCATGGCGCAGTGCTGGCCCGCTATCCCAAAGAGGCCAATCCCCTCGAAAGCGGGCTGCTGCTGCATCCTGAAGCCATCGAGGGCAAAGCCGCGGCGATGGAGCTGGCATACGGGCAAGGGCGCATTCTGCTCTTCGGGTTCAAGCCGCAGTTTCGCGGACAATCGCACGCGACGTACAAGTATCTCTTCAACGAGCTCTACGTCTTCGATCATCCGGCATTGCCGACCGAGCACGTAGACGCGCCGGCCAAGGATGAAACGGCATCGGAGACAAAGAAGAGCGCCAAGCCAAGCGCCCAGGATGAAGACGACGACATGCCGCAATAGTTCGATCTGGGTGCGGGGCACAGGGACACGGGAGCGCGCGCATTTACTTCTCATTACTGACGCAGTGTCTATGGTGTAGTGCGCCCAGGGCGGATGTTACCTCAATAACTTGCAGAATCTTGCAATTACCGGGTACGTTGCTCCTAGACAATCACCGCTGTGCTGCAAAGAGCTACGCGCCGGGTGAAAGCCCGGAGCAATTAAAACCAGTGCCTGAACTTAACTTGAACCTATTTAGACGTAGATAGCTCTAGCGGCGTCGGGCCTGCACAGCGGTACGTTGTTTGATTTTTGATGTTGTCCCGGTGGTGGCAAACTCCTCCGATGGCGACCGAGAAACCCGCGGTGCGGGCGACGAAAGGTGGAGATGGCGGATCGACGGAATCCTGAAGGCGGGCTGCTTAGCGAAGAGGATTGGCTCCGCTCTCAACTTCCCGAAGGGCACCCAGGCATCACAAGAAAGGCGCCGAAGAAGAGCTCTTCGACGATCCTGCTGGTGGTGCTCGCTGCCGCACTTGGAATCGCGGGATTCTTTGTGGTAACTCAACTCGGCGGCAAGGGGAAATCAAAGCTGGGTGATTCCGACGATCTGGGCCAGGGCATTCTGAATGCCTCAGGCCTGCGCGGGCATCTGGTGACGCGCTGGCAGGATAAGAAGGCGCAGTATCAACTCAAGATTGAACCAATCGACCCGCGCGGCGAAGATGGTTTTGCGCTGGTGACGGGCAGCCCCACGCAGCCAATCTCGATCAACGTGCGGGTGCTCGATGCATCTGGCTTCGCCTTGTGCGGAAAAGAGATTCTGCTGCCGTTCGATCCGGCAAAGGCGCTCCCGAACCCGCAGTTGCCAAAGAACAAGGCTCAGGCCGACGCAATCCTCGCGGAGAGAGCAGCCGATACACAGCGGATGCGCGCGGAAGAGGGACAGCGCGAGAGCGGCCGCGATGTTTTCCAGCCCATCGCAGGCTCGAAGGGAAAAATTGAAGCGCTGTGGGCGCAGGGCACGCTTCCCTGCTCGCCGGACCAGTACAAGAAATTTGACTACTGGGATATAACGTCGAATTTTCCCACGCTTGCCGAGCAGAAGGACCTGCTCGACCAGAAGAAGGAGAAGAAAGACGCGCTGAACCTTGCCGAGATCCGCGCCTACGAGCAGAAACACCGCGCGGCAAAGAAGCCGACGTCAGCCTTCTACATCGAGGGCACTGACCGCGTCTCATCCTACGAGCCTGCGCGTGCCTTGCTGGTGGCCGGCCCGGGCCATAGCTTCTTCATCGATCGCAAGAGCGATCAGGCGATCGTGGCGCAATGGGCCGCCGACTCGTCGCTGATTGAATACAAGTGCGATCAGCGTGCCGTCTGCGCGCTCCGCCATGCCGGCAGCCCTGCGACCGTGGTCGCCAGGATGAACGAGTAGTCTTACTCAAAGCGCGAAGGCCATTTCCGCGCGCCGTGATAGACCCGAAGAATTCGCACGCTTCCGGACTTAATTCGATAGACAAGAAGATAAGGGGTACGAAGAACAACGGCCTCACGGGTTCCGACAACGCGTCCGGTCGGCCGGCGCGAGGTCTCTGGCTCAACAACTCTGCCGTCTTGAGGATGCGAGTCGCCACGAGTTCCGCCGCATGAACGCTGTCCTCGGCGATGTATGCGATGAGCTGCTGTAAATCGTTCCGAGCCCGGAGCCCCCAATTCAATCTCATGCGCTGGCTTTGAGCTTCTGTGCCTTCCGCGCCGCGCGCAGCACGTTCGCAATATCAGCCACGACCTGCTTGTGCGCAGTGCCGCGCGACGTATCAGCCAGCGCAGCTTCGACCCCGGACCGAAACCACTCTTCATAACCCGGCTCCGGCTTGCCGAGGCCGGGGTGCGGCTGCACCTCTTCTGACAACTCCAGGGCAAGAGCGAGACGCTGCTCTGGCGGAAGTTTCAGGGCAAGTCGACGAACCTCTTCGAGGGTGCGGTTCATGAAGCTATTCTAGCCTGACTTCGATTCCAGCGAACGCGGAATGAGCACGCTATTGTTTCGGCCCGCCCTACTCCGCGTTGTCGATCTGCGCCCGCTGCAGTTTGTCGGAGTAATCCACGTAAACAGCCTTCCATGTGGTGAAGAAGTCGATGGCGCCGAGCCCTTCGCGATGGCCGTTGCCTGTGCGCTTTACGCCGCCGAACGGCATGTGCACCTCTGCACCGATGGTGGGCGCGTTGATGTAGGTGATGCCCGCCTCGAGATCGCGAATCGCCGCGAAGGCTCGATTCACGTTCCTGGTATAGAGCGCTGTCGAGAGACCGTAATCAATCGAGTTGGCTATTTCGATTGCGTGCTCGAAGGTATCGAACGCGATGAGGCTCACAACCGGCCCAAAGACTTCTTCGCGTGCGATGCGCATCGAGGGCGCGACGTGGCCGAAGACGGTCGGCTCGAAGAAGGTTCCGTTGGCATAGGCGCCGCCGGTGAGCGCCTTGCCGCCGGTGAGCAACTTTGCGCCTTCGCCTGTGGCAATCTCAACATATTTTCTTGAGGTCTCGATCTGCTGCTCGTTGACCTGCGGACCCACCTCGATGCCATCTTCAAGACCGTTGCCGACTTTGAGCGCTTTTGCGCGGGCAACCAGTTTTGAGGTGAACTCCGCGGCAATTCCCTTCTGCAGTAGGATGCGGCTGGTCGCAGTGCAGCGCTGGCCGGTTGTCCCGAAGGCGCCCCAGAGCGCGCCGTCCAGTGCGAGGTCGAGGTTGGCATCGTCGAGGACGATCTGCGCGTTCTTGCCGCCCATCTCGAGGGAGACCGGCTTGAAGTTGGCCGCAGCGCGCTGGCCCACGAGCGAGCCCACCTCACTGGACCCGGTAAAGCTGATGGCGCGCACGTCGGGGTGCTCGACGAGTGGCGCTCCGGCATCGGGCCCGAAGCCGCAGACGATGTTGACCACGCCCGGCGGCAGACCCGCGTCGATGAGTGTCTGCACCAGGTTATAGGTCGAGAGCGGCGTATCCTCGGCCGGCTTGATGACACAGGTGTTTCCGCAGACGAGGGCGGGAAAAAGCTTCCAGCTCGGGATGGCCATGGGAAAGTTCCACGGCGTAATCATGCCCACCACGCCGAGCGGCATGCGGATGCTCATGGCGAACTTGTTCTGCAACTCGCTGGGAGCAGTCTGGCCAAAGAGCCGCCGCCCTTCGCCGGAGACATAAAACGCCTCGTCGATGGCCTCCTGCACGTCGCCGCGGGTTTCGGCGAGCACCTTGCCCATTTCGCGGGTCATGTCGCGGGCGTACTTTTCCTTTCGCTCCTGCAGAAGCACGCCGGTGCGCAGCAGGATCTCGGCGCGCTTTGGCGCGGGAACGAGGCGCCAGGTGGCGAATGCTTTTTTGGCCGCAGCCACGGCCGCGGCGACATCCTCGGCCTGCGAAGTGGGGAAGGAGCCCACGACGTCAGTGTGGTCCGCAGGATTGAGATTGAGAGTTGTCTTGCCGCACGCGGCAGGAACCCATTCGCCGCCGATCAGATTGTGATATGTGGGGTAGGTCATAGGAAAGCCTCGGACGATTTCATCGGAAGTGAGCAAAACCGGCTGCGCAGTCAATGTGGGATTTCCGGCGCGTCCTGCAATTGGAGTAACGGGCCGGATAAGCCCTGTGAAGACCTGAGTGTATCGCAGCCCCCCCGTTACCTTCGTGGCGCATTTCACGCCGATGCGCCGCATTCGCCGTACAATGTAGATGAGGTAGATCCACTTTCAATGTCTGCGAACGGTTACCCCTCCCGCTCTTCGCGGTCGCATGGCTTGCGCTCACTCTTCAGCATGTTTTCGAGTGATCTTGCCATCGATCTCGGCACGGCCAACACGCTGGTCTACGCGGCCGGCAAAGGCATCGTTGTCAACGAGCCTTCCATTGTGGCCATCAACAAGAACACCGGTGAGGTGGAAGCCGTAGGCAAGGAAGCCAAAGACATGCTTGGCCGCACGCCCGGAAACATCGTGGCCATCAAGCCGATGAAGGACGGCGTCATCGCGGACTTTAAAGTCACCGAGAAGATGCTGAACTACTTCATCCAGAAGGCGCACAACCGCAAGATGCTGGTGCATCCGCGCATTGTGATCGGCGTGCCCTCTGAGATCACGCAGGTTGAAAAGCGCGCCGTGGAAGACTCAGCGTATCGCGCCAAGGCGAGTGAAGTGTATCTGGTGGAACAAGCCATGGTGGCGGCGATCGGCGCGGGCCTGCCCATCACCGAGCCTTCGGGCAACATGGTGGTAGATATCGGCGGCGGCACCACTGACATTGCGGTCATCTCGCTTTCCGGCATCGTCTATTCGCGCTCAGTGCGCATGGCCGGCAACCAGATGGACGAGGCCATCACCAACTACCTCAAGCGCAAGTACAACCTGCTGATCGGCGAACGCACGGCCGAACAGATCAAGATCGAGATTGGCTCGGCCTATCCCCTGGACAAGCCGCTGACGATGGAAATCAAGGGCCGGAACCTGATTGAGGGCGTCCCCAAGACGATTTCGATCGACGACAGCGAAATTCGAGAGTCGCTGGGCGAGTGCATCGCGGTGATCATGAACGCGATTCGCGTGGCGCTCGAACGTACGCCGCCTGAGCTCTCGGCGGATATCAGCGACCGCGGCATTGTGCTCACCGGCGGCGGCGCGCTTATCAAGAATCTCGACAAGCGCATTCGCGAGGAAACCGGCCTGCCCGTCTCGGTGGCCGATGACCCGCTGGCATCGGTGGTGCTCGGAACCGGCAGGATGCTCTCCGACTTCCGCCTGCTGCGCAAGATCAAGATCGACTAACTGCAGGGGTCAGGTTTCAGGTTTCAGGGATCAGAAGCTCACTGCCAAACGCGCTGCAATCCGGCCACTGATCCCTGACCCTGATCTCCGAGATCTGGCTCGTATGGAATCATTCTTCGTCCGCTATCGAAACCTCCTGGTGCTCTTCGCGACGCTGCTCGTGCAGATCCTGATTCTCGCTGCGCAGGTGCATCGCGGCGAATCGGGGCACATGAGCGTTGACGCGCGGGATAGTGGCAGCGTGCGGCTGATCCGGTTGTGGGCCAATGCGCTCGTCACTCCGCCAGAGCGGCTGATCCACTCGACGGGACTCGACACAGTAAACATCTGGCAGAACTACATCGACTTGCGCCACGTGCGCGAGCAGAACAAGAATCTGCAGGCAACCGTGGACCGCCTCCGCCTGGAGCAGGCGGCTCTGCTTGAAGACGCGCGGCAGGGCCAGCGGCTGCAGGCGTTGATGCGCTTCCAGGAAAAGTACGTCTACAAGACGCTCACCGCGCAGGTGCTGGGCACGAGCGGCACCGACCAGTCACGGGTGGTCAACATCGACAAGGGCAAGAATGCAGGCCTTGAGCACGACATGGCCGTAATCACGCCCGACGGAATTGTCGGCAAGGTGCGCGACGTCTTTCCGCGCTCGGCGCAGGTGCTGCTGATCAATGACCAGACGAGCGGTGCTGGAGTGATCCTTGAGACCACGCGGATTCGCGGCATTTTGCGCGGCAACGCCGCGGGCGAAGCGCAGATTGTGGGCATCATGGCCGACAGCCGCATCAAGCCGGGCGAAAAGGTGCTGACCGCAGGCGGGGACGATATCTTCCCGCGCGGATTGCCGGTGGGCGTGGTCGACCGGGTAGTGCCCGATCCTGAGCAGGATGGTTTTATCCAGATCACGGTCAAGCCCGCGGCGCGCCTCGATCGCCTCGATGAAGTGCTGGTTATTACGTCGACCCAGCCGCGCTTCCCCGACAACCAGACGCAGGACATGGCCGAGAGCGAGACGCTCAAAGGCGCCGAGGCTGCCCAGCTGAACGCACAGAAGAAGGCATCCGAAATTCTCGCTGAGAAGCTTCCCGGGCTGACCGATCCCAATCTTCCGGCTGATCAGCAGCCACTGAACGACAGTTCGAATCCCAACCCAGTTGCAAGGCCCCCGATGGCGCTTCATCCTGATCGCTTTACCCCGAACATTGCCGACCAGACGGGACTGCCACCGCAGGGCACGACTCCAGCAGCTTCCGGCGCCGCGCCAGAGAGCAAGCCAGCCGCCATTCCTCAATCGACCTCGCCGGCTAAGCCTGATGCGCCGCAGCAGAGGGAGCCATAGAGATGCCCGTCCTGATGGCAGACGCCCGCCGCGATCTCGAGATTCATCGGTATCCGGTCTTCCTCTATGGACTGATCCCGGCGATCGCGCTCGTGCTGCAGGCGTGGCTTCCGCGACTGCTGGGCCGCTATGCCTTTTTCGACCTGCCGCTGGTGGTCACCGTCTATTTTGCGCTGGGCCGGCGCAGCCCCATCCAGGGAACCTTGATGGGCGCGGTACTCGGCATCTTTGAGGATGCGCTGACGCATCACCCGATCGGCATCAATGGCGTCGCCAAGACGGTTGCGGGATTCCTGGCGGCTTCGGTCGGAATTCGCATCGATGTCGAGAATCGCATCATTCGTCTGGGATTGATCTTTTCGCTCTCGCTGCTATCGAGCGCGCTCTACTTTTTTGTCTACCGCATTGTTCTGGGCCTGGCGCTCGAGTGGGCCTGGTTTGACGAGCTTTTCAAGGCAATCGGCAACTCGGCGATTGCGCTGATCGTGTTTCCGCTCTTTGACCGTTTCCAGATCCGCGAGTAGGCAGGTTGCTTTCTCCGGCCGCCGGTGACGCCCCGTTGCGCCATCGGCAATTGTTCACCGCCAACGCTGTATTGTGAGAGTGCAGGCAGATGTTTTCTGAGAAGGCCACACGCGGCGAAAAGCTCTCCAGCGTCAAGCTGACGTCGGTGCAATACGGCATCCTGCTCATGATGCTTGCGCTGGTGGCAGGGCTGTGGCGTCTGCAGGTGCTGGGCGCGAGCAACTTCAAGGTGCTTGCCGAGCAGAACCGCATCCGCAAGGTGCCGATGCTGGCGCCGCGGGGCAAACTCTTTGACCGCGAAAAGCACCTGATCGTCGATAACTATCCTTCCGTCTCCTGCTTTCTGGTGCGCGAGCAAAACCACAACGTCGATGCCGACCTGCCGATCATTGCGCGGGGCCTGCACCTTGATTTGAACGATCTCGAGAACACGCTGCGCCACTATCGCGCTTCTCCCGGCTACCAGCCGATTCCGATCAAGCAGGAAG
>JBATYG010000005.1:0-1819 GCA_049673945.1 Occallatibacter sp. | reverse complement strand
CCGCAAGCAGCTTGTACCCGTGCGTGCGATCTTCCGCCACGGAGAGCAGCGTCACCGGCCCATGCTTCACGCTCATCTCGACTGACAAGCCGCGCCCCACCTTGCCGTGATACACCGTGAGCGGCCGCACCTTTGTCTTGCTCTCTGCAATGGCGATATGGCCCGGCCCGTCATGCCCCATCAGCACATGGTCTGCGTTCAGGTCGAGAGCATAGTACTCCGTGAACGATCCCCGGGCGCCAAGAAAATCCATGATCTTCATCGCCAGCACATTCTTCACCTCATACTCGCCGGCCACGGGAACACCGCGCGCCGTCAGCAGCGATGTGCCGAGAATGATCGAGCTCATCGTGTCCTCGTTCGCAGGTACGCCGCTTCCCATCGCGTAGCAGGCCAGCGAATTGAGATCATGTGCTGCGACGAGCCGATCGAGCGCAACCGATGTACGCGCTGCACGCGCAAGCTCTTCAGCGGAGCAATCTTCCTGCACGTCAAACTGCTCTCTAAACTCCTGCACGCGCAGGTCGATCTCTTCGGCCGTCACCAGGCTTCGCAATCCGCTCAACTCGTCCACTTCGACATGCTCAATGTGGCATCCAAAGGTGATCGCGACCTGCGTCACGTCGGTCATAATGTCGAGCATGCCGCCGTAGTAGTGCCCCATGAGGCCCAACCGATTCTCGCTGAGCGCCTTCTTCACGCGGGCCGCCGCGATCCACGCGTCGATCTCCGCCCAGGTAGCCGCGTCGCCCAACACCCCGGTGACCTGGTGAAACGGAATGCCGGCACGAGCAAGCACGTTGGCAATCTCCGGCACCGGGCACGCCGAGCAGTAGGCAAGCCACTCGCCTGTCATCGCCGTGCGGTCAGGCAGCTTATTGAACGCCGCGTAGTCAATCGCCGCAGTGGGCTGCAGGTTCAGCACCAGCACTGGCACTCCCGCTCGCTGCACCATCGGCAGCACAGTGCTTGAGAGCGCATAGGTCGTCACGTAGACGACCAGCAGATCCACATCTTCGCGGCGGCAGATGCGGCCTGCCTCTCGGCCCCGTTCCGCCGTATCCACGAGGCCCAGCTCGACGACTACCGCTCCCGCCTGCCTGAAACGCTCGCCTACCTGGCGCACATAGCCCTCAAGACGCGCACGCAGTCCCTCGAACTGGGGCCAGTAGGCATCCAGTCCGATGCCGCAAAGTCCAATGCGAAGCTCGGGCATTCTGCTCATCGAACTCAGATTCTACTGAAGGCTCAGCACCGCCACTGCAAACGGAGCCAGCGTGACCGATCCACCTGTCACCCTGCCGGTGCGCGGTGCGTCATCACCGGTTGCCTCGTCCACCGTGAGAGACGTCGCGTTCTGAAGATCTCCCAGCAGTTGAACGGTCCGCTCCGCGTTGGTCTTATTCGCCAGCAGAACCTTCCTGCCCTGCGGCGTCACGAAGCCCTGCGCCATCACGTGGTCCGGTCCCGAGTCTTTCAGGTCCTTATTCGCCACCAGCTTGTCGCCGGGGCCGAGGTTGTCCTTGATCATCTTCAACACCCAGTAGCGCGCATTCGGCTTGCCGCTGTTGTAGTCAATCATCGAGACGCTTGGAAACTGCGAGGGATACCCAACCAGTTGCGACTCGCCGATCACATCCACGCCCAGCTTCGAGAGCTCAACGAACAGGTAGGCATAGAGCGCCCCCGCCGCGTTCCAGTAGCGATGCGGAATGTGATCAGGAAGCGCCTTCGATGCGGCGTTTTCAAGTCCATCGGTCGGCAAAATTACGCCTAGCTCGTTGGTGTCGATCTTTGTTGAAGGAGACAGCCGATCGCG
>JBATYG010000004.1:0-1966 GCA_049673945.1 Occallatibacter sp. | reverse complement strand
CCGATGTGCTCAACTCGCTGTATGCGACGGTTGAGATTCGCGCGAGCACGCTGAAAACCAAAGAGGGCATCGAGAAGGACTACACCGCCTTTCCCGGCATCATCATGATGCGCAGGCCGCGGATGCTGCGCGTCTATGGCCGCGTGCCCGTGATTGGGACGCGCATGTTCGACATGGTGAGCGACGGCACCAGCTTTACGCTCTACATTCCGTCGAGAAGCGTCGCCTACAAGGGGCCGAACGAGCTGCGCCAGAAGTCGGCGAACGAAATCGAGAATATGCGCCCAGGGTTCTTTCTCGATGCGATGGTGTTGCGCGGCCTCGAGCCCGATGACTTCTATTCGGTCACGGCGGATACCGAGACGATCGAGGATCCGCAGAAGAAGCATCTCTATTCCACGCCCGAGTACATACTGAGCATCGAGCGGCACAATCCGGGCAGCCGCAACGATACGCCGGTGCGCGTGGTGACGATTCACCGCGACGACCTGATGCCCTACCAGCAGGATCTCTACGACAAGAATGGCAACCTCGAGACCGAGGTCTTCTACAGCCGCTACTCCAACTACGGCAACAGCAAGTATCCGGGGGTTGTGACCATCAAGCGCCCGCTTGAGGGGATCCAGATTGTGATGACGGTGGAGAAGGTCGTTGAAAACATGCCACTCACCGACGACCAGTTTCAGATCAAGCTGCCCGAGGGGACGAAGATCCAGCAGCTTCAGTAAGGCGGTCTTCAGGGCCTGTTTCGAGGGACCGCTATACCCCGGAGTTTCGAATCTCGCCTTATTGTTCCACTTGACATTCAAGTTGAAATATTATCCACTTGAATGCCAAGTGAAGAAGACGCCGATTCCGATCCTGCAAGGCACTCTCGATCTCATGATCCTCCGCACCCTCGCCACGATGGGCCCGCAGCACGCCTACGGCATTGCCAACCGGCTCCAACAGGTCTCAGAGGATGCTCTGAACCTCAACCAGGGCACCATTTATCCGGCGCTCGTGCGGATTGAGCAGCACGGTTGGACCCGTGGCTCCTGGGGCAAAACAGAAAACAATCGCGAAGCGAAGTATTACACCATCACCAAGGCAGGATTAAGGGCGCTTAGTGAGGAAACCGAGCGTTGGCGGCAGATGGCGGGCGTGGTTGAAAGGTTGCTCGCGGAGGAAGAGTAACGATGGCGCATTGGGGACGAATGATCGCCAGACTCCGCAGTCTGCTTACCAATAGGCAGGCCGAAGAGGATCTTGCACGCGAAGTCGCATCGCACCTTACCCTTCTCGCTGATGATTTCGAGCGCGGCGGCATGTCGCCTGAAGACGCACGGCTCGCCGCGCGGCGTGCTTACGGCAGCGTGGAGCGGGCCAAACAGGCGCATCGCGACGAACGCTCCGTGCTATGGATCGAACACGCCATGCAGGATCTGCGCTATGGCCTGCGCACGTTGAGCAAGAGCCGAGGCTTCACCCTGACCGCCGTGCTCACGCTTGCCTTCGGCATCGGCGCTACGACGGCGATCTTCTCCATCGTCGAGGGCATCTTGCTGCGGCCACTGCCGTTTGCCGATCCGGGGCGGCTGGTTGTGCTGGGGGATACTGTGCCGGGTATAGGTATGGGCAGCAACGGCCATATCGGCGTAACTATGCCGCAGATTCTTACCTACGAGCGCGAGACTCGGGGCTTCGCCGCCCTGGGCGGGTTTGAGCAGGCTAGCTACGAATTCTCCGATGCTGGCGCGCCCGCCGAGATCAGTGCGGCGCGAGTCACGGCCAGCATCTTTCCGCTGCTGGGCGTTGCGCCCTTGATTGGCCGCACCTTCACACAGCCGGAAGACGACCGCAGCCAGCAGGTAACAGTGATCAGCTACGCGATGTGGCACAGCCGCTTCCACGCCGATCCGCAGGTCCTGGGCCGCAAGATCGAACTCAACCGCAAGACTTACGAGATCATCGGTGTGATGCCGCG
>JBATYG010000003.1:0-3363 GCA_049673945.1 Occallatibacter sp. | reverse complement strand
GGCCCTCCCAGAGCTTCGGCTGGTTGCGGCGCTCACGCAGGGGCGGCGAGACGACATATTTTGCTCCGTCCCAGCCCTTGTCCTGCATGTTGTCTTCGATCGAGAGCAGCAGATATTGCGGACAGGTCTCGGCGAAGGCGGGCAGGCCGCGGTCGCGGGCTTCGCGCACCTGGTTGAGCGCGTCTTCGCTGGAGAGATGCACGATGTAGACGGGTACGCCGGCCATCTCGGCCATGGCGATGGCGCGATGGACGGCCTCGGCCTCGGCGCGCGTGGGGCGGGTGAGCGCGTGGTAGATGGGCGCTTTCTTCCCTTCTGCCAGTGCCTGTTGCACGATGACGTCGATGACGGAGCCGTTCTCGGCGTGCATGCAGATGAGCGCGCCGTTCTTCGCCGTCTGCTGCATGGCCTTGAAAATCGTGCCGTCATCGACCATGAGCGCGTTGGGATAGGCCATGAAGAGCTTGAAACTGGCCACGCCCTCGCGCACCATCTCGTCCATGTCTTCGAGGCCGGCGTCGGGCAGATCGGTCACGATCATGTGCAGCCCATAGTCGATGCAGGCCTTGCCCTCGGCCTTCTTCCACCACGTGTCGAGCGCGGTGCGCATCTTGGTGCCACGCGCCTGGATGGCGAAGTCGACGATGGTGGTGGTGCCGCCGATGGCAGCCGCGCGCGTGCCGGTGAGGAAGTCGTCGGCAGAAGTGGTACCGCCGAAGGGCATGTCGAGATGCGTGTGTGCGTCGATGCCGCCGGGCAGAAGCAACAATCCGGTTGCATCCACGATGGTGGCTGCAGCCGTGGTTGGAATGCAGGCGCGCACTTCTTTGATGACCGTTCCGTCAATGAGGACGTCAGTCTGCGTGGTGGAATCTGCGTTGACGACGGTGCCGTGCTGGATGAGGAGCGTGGCCATAGTCATTAAGTACGGTTAGCGGAGTTAGCCGCAGGAGACGCACCGCGCGTCCGCTCTGCCCATGTCTCCGGCGGCAAACCTGTATCGACAGCGACCATGGTGATGCAGCCATCGACGGGACAGACGAGCGCGCATAGATTGCAGCCGACGCACTCCGCTTCATCTACCCGGGGAATGCGCGCGAGATCCGTAGCGTACGGGCCCTGCGGGCTGGCGGCTGCCGCGCGCTCAAGCCGTGAGACCGGCGTAACGGCAATCTCCTTGCGGCTGCGCGCCTCATTCTGCGCCGGCGTCGCGTGCACCTCCACGGGTCCGTTGACGGGACCGGAGACGCGGTCGAGGTGGATGCACTGGTGTGCACCGTCCCAGCAGGCGACGTGGCAAAGATCGCAGCCGATGCACTTCGCCTCGTTGATGTGCGCGACGATTTTGTAATTCAGATTCAGGTGCTTCCACTCGGTGACGCGCGGGATCGAGAGGCCGCGAAAATCTTCGATCGCACCGAAGCCCTTGGTGCGCATCCAGCCTTCGAGGCCTTCGGCCATGTCTTCAACGATGCGGTAGCCGTAGTGCATCACCGCTGTGCAGACCTGCACGGTGCCGCAGCCAAGCAGGATGAACTCGACGGCGTCGCGCCAGGTTTCAATGCCGCCAATGCCGGAGAGAGGCAGCGCCGATTCAGGATCGGCCATCACCTGCTGCACCATGTTCAGCGCGATGGGCTTGACCGCGGGACCGCAGTAGCCGCCGTGCGTGCTCTTGCCATCGACGTTGGGGCGCGGCGTGAAGGTATCGAGATCGACGCCGGTGATGGAGTTGATGGTGTTGATGGCCGAGAGGCCGTCTGCGCCGCCGTGCTTCGCTGCGCGCGCAACAGAGCGAATGTCAGTAATGTTGGGCGTGAGTTTCACGAGGACAGGCGTGCGCGCCTTCTCCTTGACCCACTCGGTGATCATCTGCGCGTACTCAGGCACCTGGCCGACGGCCGAGCCCATGCCGCGCTCACTCATGCCGTGCGGGCAACCGAAGTTGAGCTCGAGGCCGTCAGCTCCTGCGTCTTCAGCGCGAGCCACGATCTCGTGCCATGCTTCGCGATTTGAAGCCACCATCAACGACGCGATGACGGCGTGATGCGGATAGCGCTTTTTGACCTCGGCCAGCTCGCGCAAATTGTCTTCTATGCTGCGGTCGCTGATGAGCTCGATATTGTTGAAGCCCATCATGCGTTGGCCCTGCCAGTCGGTGGCGGAGTAGCGCGAGGTCACGTTGGTGACCGGCTCGCCAATGGTCTTCCAGACGGCCCCACCCCAGCCGGAGTCGAAGGCGCGCATGATCTGTTCACCGCAGTTGGTGGGCGGCGCCGAAGCGAGCCAGAAGGGATTGGGCGCGTTGATGCCGCCCGCGAATCCGCGCACGCGAATGTCAGGCATAGACACTCTCCGCAATGTGAAGCATGGCGAGGGCCGATCGCTTGCCATCGGCAACAGCGTCAACCACTTCGCGCCCGCCGTTGGCGCAGTCGCCGCCGGCAAAGTAGCGCGGATTGCGGGTCTGGCCGGTAGCGCGATTGGTGACGATGCGGCCCTCCTGCACCTCGACATTGCAGAAATCGCGCATCAACTGGGTAATGGGCGACTGGCCGATGGCCGGGACCACGAGGCTGCAGGCGATGACGAACTGCGATTCGGGGACCGGAACCAGCGTGCCCCCCTCTTCCCTCACCTGCACAGTCTCAAGCAGCAGGCCGTGCGCACTCGTCTTGATTGCGACCGGCTGGCGACGCCAGAGAAACTGCACACCTTCAGCCTTGGCGTGCTCGTACTCAAAATCAAAGGCAGCCATTTCGTTCTCGCCACGACGATAGAGCATATACACAATTTCCGCGCCGAGCCGACGGGCGGCGCTGGCTGCGTCAATGGCCGTGTTGCCGGCGCCGATGACGACGACGGTCCCGAAGAGCTCGTGGATCTGCGCCGTCTTGTATCCGGCAATCAGCTCGAGCGCATTCATCACGCCCTCCGACTCTTCGCCGGGGATATTGAGCTGCTGCATGGCGCCGAGACCGATGCCGAGGAAGATGAAGTCGAACTCTGCCTCAAGCGCCCGCAGATCGTCGCAGGAGTCGATGCTCGAGCCGAAGCGGAATTCGACGCCCATGCGCTGAATGAGCTCGATCTCACGCAGGCTCTCGGCGGCGCGCAGTTTGTATTCGGCCACTCCGTAGGTGTTGAGGCCGCCGGGCAGCGGGCGCCGCTCAAGGATAGTGGCGCGCGCGCCCTGGCGGCAAAGCTCCGCAGCGCAGGCAAGCGAGGCCGGACCGGCGCCGATGCAGGCGACGCGCACACGGCGTGTGCCAGGCGGCGCGGTGATCAGGCCTTCTCCCGAGGCGTGGAAGGCGTCGATAGCGTGACGCTGCAACTGACCGATGCGGATCGGGTGGCGGCCCT
>JBATYG010000002.1:0-2857 GCA_049673945.1 Occallatibacter sp. | reverse complement strand
GCCGATACCTCTGCCGCGGCGCTCGCCGCCCTTAAGCCGGTCTTCCACGCGCAGGGAACCGTCACCGCCGGCAACGCTTCCCAGACCTCGGACGGCGCGGCCGCTACCGTGCTGATGGACGCGGACCGTGCGCGCGAGCTTGGCATCGAACCGCTTGCGCGTCTCGTGGCGTATTCCGTGGCCGGGTGTTTGCCGGAGGAAATGGGAGTGGGACCGATCTTCGCTGTGCCGAAGGCGCTTAAGCAGGCCGGTCTCAGCCTCAACGATATCGATCTCATCGAGTTCAATGAGGCCTTCGCTTCCCAGGCTCTGGCCGTGATGCGCGAGCTCGGCTTCGACCCTGCAAAGGTCAACGTGAACGGCGGAGCCATCGCGCTGGGCCATCCCCTCGGTTGCACGGGCGCCAAGCTTACGGCAACTCTGCTTGCGGAGATGAAGCGCCGAAACGCCCGCTACGGCCTCGTGACCATGTGCGTCGGCGGCGGCATGGGAGCAGCAGGGATCTTCGAGCGGCTTGGCTGAGAAACAGACGGCTTGGTTGAGAAACAGAAAAGGCCGGGCAGCGAGCCCAGCCATCTCGTGGAACGGGGTAGATGCTACGCCTTGGCGGTGGCCAGGGCTTTCAGCCGCGCATTGAGGCGGCTCTTGTAGCGGGAGACTGTGTTCAGGTGCAGCACGCCCTTCTGCACGCCCTTGTCGAGGGTTGAAACCGTTTCGCGATACTGTGCCTGGGCGGCCTTCACATCCCCTTTGGCCAGTGCCTCGCGCAGGGCGCGAAGGCTGCTGCGCACACGGGTGCGGTTGGCGCGGTTCACCTCGGTGCGGGTCTCTGTCTGACGGGCGCGCTTCAGCGCGGAAACATGGTTAGCCATTGCGATTCCTTAACTTAGCCCTGATTTGGCAGGGATGAATGATGTGGTCCAAGGATGCCGCCGGAGCCGCATCCTTCGCAATTACCAAGTTTACGGGAAAGCCGGTTCAGGGTCAATTGAGCCGGGAAATCGCTCATGGGCCGAATCCATCGTTCGATCCTCGCTATCGCCTCCATTGACATCGAATAAGTAATTGCTTATATATATTCAGTGCAGCTTGAACTGATGAAGGCGCTGGGCGACGGTACCCGATTCGCAATTTTTGAGCGTCTCTGCGAACGCGAGTTAACCGTCAGCGAGCTGAAAGCTCAGCTTGCTGTCTCGCAACCGGCCGTTTCGCAACATCTTGGCGTCCTCAAGCGCTGTGGGTTGGTCTGCGAACGCCGCGTCGGGAGATTCGTTCACTATCGGGGCCATCCGCAAGGGTTACGGCCCATGGTGCAGTGGCTCAGCCACTATCAGAAGTTCTGGCCTGAGAAATTCGATGCGCTTGGCGCAATGTTGAAGGAGATGTCCGATGACGTTGTTGAAGGGAAGTGAACAGATCGTAGTGGAATACGCATTTACCCATTCACCCGCGAAGGTTTGGCGTGCGCTCACCGAGCCGGATCTTCTGGCGGGCTGGTTGATGCCGAATGACTTTGCTCCCATCGTGGGACATCGATTTAACTTCCGCACGCAGCCAATGGGCGACTGGAATGGCGTCGTCGATTGCGAAGTGCTTGAAGTAATTCCCGAGAAGAGGCTTGTTTACACATGGAACGGCGGCTCAGCCAAGAACGAGGGTTACGGACACAAACTCGCCACCACTGTGACCTGGACTCTTGAGCGACAGACCGCCGGAACAACGGTGCTGAGGCTGGTTCATCACGGCTTCCACCCGGACGACTTTGCCTACAGGATGATGGGCCAGGGGTGGCGGAAGATGGGCGCTGGTATTGAACGGGTCCTGGATGCGATGAATGATGCGATTAACGCTGCGACTAACGGAACCGATTAACGACGCGATTGCCTGGCATTCTCGCTCGGGCTTCGGCCAGCTTGCCGCAGCACCCCTAGCAAGCGGGTCGGCCCGGTACCCGATTGGGTCACTTTTTTCCTGAATCTTTGTTGCCATGGGATTGACGTCGGCAGCCGCCGGCGCTACGCTCTGGGGCAGATACACCACTTGGGCACACTCGCCAACACGGTTCGCTCCAAGACCATTCGCAGTTTGGCGTGCGCCCGCCCCCAACAGGCAAGAATCACCTCGAATTTTCCGCCGCCCTTCCACTCACCTGAATCTAATCCAACAGAGCCGCTGCCCCCAGGGGCAGGCATGGAGGTCGTCTGAACGCTGATCTGGAGATCACGCCCAATCTTGAGCCCCTTTTCGGGACCCGCGATGAAAACCTCAGATTGATAGAGGACTCACTCGGTGTACGGATCGATCTTCATTCCGACGCCGTACATGTAGAGGGGCCGGACGAAGCGGTGGCTCGGGTCCAGCGGATCTTTCAGGACTTCGAAGCGCTGCGACGCCAGGGCGTTAATCCGCACAACGGCGAACTGAACGGAATGCTGCGTCTCGTTGTGGCCGATCCCGCCACAACCCTGCGCTCGATCGTCGACGCAGGCAAGCAGCGATCGACGGGCGTCAAGCGCATCGTGCAGCCGCGCTCGGTCAATCAGCGCAAATACGTCGAGGCCATCGAACAGAACGACATGGTCTTTGGCGTGGGTCCGGCGGGTACCGGCAAAACCTACCTTGCCGTGGCCATGGCCGTGGCCGCCATGAATGCAAAGAAGGTGAGCCGCATCGTTCTCGTGCGTCCCGCGGTTGAGGCCGGCGAACGGCTCGGCTTTCTGCCCGGCTCGCTGCAGGAGAAGGTCGACCCTTACCTTCGCCCGCTCTACGACGCCCTTTACGATCTCCTGGAACCAGAGCGCGTCGACAAGATGCTCGAAAAGAATGTCATTGAGGTGGCTCCGCTGGCCTTTATGCG
>JBATYG010000001.1:0-9972 GCA_049673945.1 Occallatibacter sp. | reverse complement strand
GTGCCGGCGCCGCCCTGGATCACGTCAACAACGAACTGATCGTGCAAAGCGCCTCCACGAATCTCTTCGCAGGCGGCGACGATGGCCCGGGTCCGCTCTGCGTCGAGCAGTCCAAGATCGTGGTTGGCGAGCGCGGCTGCCTCTTTTACGCAGGCGAGAGCATTGATGAGATCGGGGTAGACCGAGATCGGAGTGCCGCTGATGGCAAAATTCTCTACGGCGCGCAGCGTATGCACGCCGTAGTAGGCAGTGGCAGGGACTTCGCGTTCGCCGAGCAGGTCGCGTTCGGTGCGGGTGGAGTTTGCGACGGCCTTCTTCATGCAGCCTTTGCGCCTTTCCTCCCCGACTCCTTGCTCTTCGAAGCCATCTCGGCTAATTCCTCGAGGTAGACAATCGCGGTTTCAATGCCGCGATGAAACATCTCGATGCTGTAGTGCTCATTGGCAGCGTGCAGTCCATCGCTATCCAATCCATAACCCATCATCACGACTGGAATTTTCATCATGTCGTAAATGTCCGCGACGATGGGGATGCTTCCGCCTCCGCGGGTGAAGACGGGCTTGTGTCCCCACGCCTTTTCGTAAGCGCGTGCGGCGGCCTCCATTTCAGGCAGATCGAAGGGGATGAGCGCAGGCTTGCCTTTGGTCAGCAGGGTTACGTTCACCTTGACGGTGGGCGGCGTGATGGATTCGATGTGCTTCTTGAGCAGCTTGTATATCTTGTCTGGATCCTGGTTGGCGACGAGGCGCGAGCTTAGCTTGGCGCCAGCTTTGGCGGGAATGATCGTCTTCGGCCCCGGTCCGGAGTAGCCGCTCCACATGCCGTTGATATCGAGCGTTGGGCGCGCCGAGACACGCTCGCGAATGCTGTATTTCGTATCGCCCCAGGTGGCGGGAACGCCTGTGGCTTCCTTGAACTGCGCTTCGGTCAGCGCATTTTTCGCGATCATCGCGCGCTCCTGCGCGGTCAGATCGACGACATCGTCGTAAAAGCCTGGCACTGCGATGGTGTTGTCGGGATTGTAAAGCTTGCCCAGAATCTCGACGAGCGCGAGAGCGGGATTGTGAGTTGCGCCTCCCCAGAAGCCGCTGTGCAGATCGTCCCGCGGCCCCTCCACTTCAACCTGGATGTAGGTCATGCCACGCAGGCTGTGCGTGACGGCAGGTTCTTCCATCTTGCGCATCGAAGAATCGCTGATGACGCACACGTCGGACTTGAGCATGTCGAGGTTCGCCTTGATGAAGGGGGCAAGATGCGGCGACGATATCTCTTCTTCGCCCTCGATCAGGAACTTTATGTTGACGGGTACGCTGCCGTTGGTTTCGAGGTACGACTCGAGCGCCTTGACGTGAATGAAAAGCTGCCCCTTGTCGTCGGTAGCGCCGCGCGCGTAGATCTTGCCATCCTTCTCGACAGGCTCGAAGGGCGGAGTCTTCCAGCCGTCCTCCATCTTGGCCGGGACCACGTCGTAGTGGCCGTAGACCAGCACGGTCGGCTTGTCGCGGCCTGCACCCATCCACTCGGCGTAGACGACAGGATGCCCGCCGGTCGGGATCACCTTGGCGCTGGTGAGACCGATCGAGTGCAAGTGCGCCGCGAGCCAATCCGCGGTGCGCTTTACGTCTGCGGCATAAGCTGCATCCCCGCTCAGGCTGGGGAATCGGAGAAATTCGTGCAGTTCATGCCGAAACCGCTCTGCGTGGGTACGGGAATACTTGCGCGCTTTCTCGCTGGATTGAGCCATACGCGTTCCGCCTCCTGTGGATATGCATCTATGTTTCGGACCGGGCTGCTATGCGGCCTGGCTTCGAGTGCCGCGTGCCCTGTTTTCGGCGCGCGCGATCAGAAAATCGGCGAGCAGCGGCACCGGGCGGCCGGTTGCTCCCTTTGCCTCGCCCGAGACGGCATTTGTGCCGGCGATATCGAAGTGTGCCCACTTGAATTTATCGGCGAAGCGCTTGAGGAAGCATGCCGCGGTTATGCTGCCGGCGGGACGTCCCCCGATGTTGCTCATGTCGGCAAAGTTACTCTTGAGCAGCTCCTGATACTCATCGAACATCGGCAACCGCCAGGCATAGTCGCCTGTTTCGTTGCTTGATTCGAGCAGCTGTTCCGCGAGCTCATCATCGTTGGCGAAGAGACCGCTGGTGAGATTGCCCAACGCAATGACGCATGCGCCCGTGAGTGTCGCAACATCGATGACGCATTCGGGATCGAACCGCTCGGCGTATGTGAGCGCGTCGGCAAGGGCCAATCGTCCTTCGGCATCAGTATTCAGGATTTCGATCGTCTTCCCGGACATGGACGTGACGACATCGCCGGGCCGTGTTGCGTTGCCACCCGGCATATTCTCGACCGCCGGGATGAGGGCGATGACGTTCATCGGCAGTTTCAGACGGGCAACCGATTTGATGGCGCCGAAGACGCTGGCAGCACCGCACATGTCGAATTTCATCTCGTCCATGTTGGCGCCAGGCTTTAACGAGATGCCGCCGGTGTCGAAGGTGACGCCTTTACCTATAAGGACGACGGGCTTGTTTCTCGATCCCGTGCCCTTGTAGTGCATGATGATGAATTTGCTGGGCTGCGCCGAGGCCTGCCCGACGGAAAGCGCCGCTCCCATGCCCAGTTTCTTCATATCGTCTTGGTCGAGTATCTCGACGTCGATCTTGAGCTCTTTGCCAAGGGCCCGAGCCGTATCGGCGAGATACGGCGGATTGCAGATATTGCCCGGCAGATTTCCAAGGTCCCTCGCGAGCGCGATGCCCTCGGCGACTGCGTGACCACGGCGCACGGCAGTGGTGAGCTCATCATTCACCATGTCTGAGGTGAGCAGTGTTACCTTGCGCGCGCCGCGTTTCATTTCCTTCATCTTCTTGTCTGTCTTCGGGCCGGGAGTTTCGAAGCGATAAGCGGCATCCGCCAGCAGCCGGCTTGCCGTCTGTACGCGCCAGGCAGATGAACGCCCCGGAGGGCCGACGTCAGCGAGCGTCACTGCGGCATCGTTTGCGGCACCGCGGGCAAGCACTTTGGCAGCACCGCTGATCGCATCGCGAAATGCCTTGTCGTTGAAATCGCTCTGCTTGCCCAGGCTGACGAGCAACACGCGCTCTGCCTGGATACCGGGCACATCGTAGAGCATTAGCGACGAACCGGGCTTTTCTTCGAGATCACCGCTCTTAACGACCGCGGACAGGCGTCCACCCGCCAGACTGTCGATCTTCTGAGCAGAACGCGGAAGCGTGCCGTCGGAGAAGACCCCGACCGCGAGTACCCCTGCCCTGATCTTTTCCGGTGCCGAGTTTTCCAAATCTATTTCCACTGGAATGCCATTCCCTGCTGATGCCATTTCACGCTCCTGCAGTTTCAGTCTGTGTAACGAGTTATGCGTAACGAGTTAAAGGTCTGTTGCGGTCCAAGGATGCCTCTGTCAGAAGCCCCAGGGGATCCCCAGGACATCCCATAGAACAAGCATGATGAGCCATACCACCGAGATCACGATGACGTAGGGCAACATCATGGCCACAACGGTTCCCACGCCGGCCTTTTTGTCGTATTTGAACGCGAATCCAACGATCAATGGGAAGTAAGGCATCATCGGCGTGATGGCGTTCACTGGTGAATCTCCGACCCGGTAGGCGGCCAGCACGGCTTCAGGGCGCATGCCGAGGCGCATCAACAGCGGCACAAAGACAGGAGCGAAGATCGCCCACTTGGGGATAGCTCCGGTAACAAGCAGATCGAGGATCATTGTGATAATCACGAATCCGACAAGTAAGGTAAGGGGGCCAAGGCCGAGAGACTGTAACCAATCGCCTGCCTTAACCGCGGCTACCGTTGCAATGTTGGTATAGGTGAAGAGCGCAATGAACTGGGCAATGAAGAAGAAGAGGAAAATCAGACCGCCGAGTCCGATGGTGGATTTTTCCATGGCCTTGATGACGTCGTTGCTGCCCTTCATGGTTCTTGCGCCGAAGCCATAGGCGGCGCCTGCCACAAGAAAGACCACCGCGATCAAGACGATCAGGCCGTTCATGAACGGCGAATCACCCATGATCGCGCCCGTTTCCGCGCTGCGCAGCGGCGCCCCGGGGGGTAATACAAGGAGGGCAAAGAGGAGCAGGCAGGCCAGGGTCGCCCATAGGGCATACTTCAATCCTCTCGATTGATCGGCGTCGGAAATGTCTGCCTCTTTGGCCGAAGCGCCTTCTTCCTCAAGGATCTCCTTGCTTGGCTGGTATGGTCCCATGCGTGGCTCTATCCACTTGTCGGTAATAAACCCGCAAACCAGAGTGAGGACGATAGCTGAAGCGGCTGAAAACCAGAAATTCGCGGTCAATGAGATGTTCTCATTGGGATTCATGAGGTGAATGGCGTCATTGGTAATGCCCTGAAGGATGCCGTCCAGCGGTTTGACCAGAATATTCGCGGCGAATACAGATGCCACCGCCGCGAAAGAGCAGGCTAACCCGACCAGGGGGTTGCGTCCGACGCTCAAAAAGGCAGCTGCGCCTAGAGGAATCAGGACCAGGTAACCGGCGTCCGCCGCTATGCTCGATACGATCCCTGCGAACACCAGAATGTACGTCAACGCCTTCGCGGGAGCTGTCGCCACGAGACGTCTGATTAAAGCCTTGATCAGGCCCGCGGCTTCGGCTACGCCAACACCCAGCATCGCCACGATAATCACGCCCATGGCCGTGAAGTTCATAAAATTCTTGATCATATCCTCGTACATGAATGCGATGCCAGGACCTGACAGAAGGCTCTTCACGGTGGTTGTAACTTCTTCGGCCTGGTGCGTGTCCGGGTTAATCGACTCATAAGTGGCGCCTGCACCTAACATCTGCAGCAGCTGGGACAACACAATGATCACAAGAATCAGCAAGATGAAAATCACGGCCGGATGGGGAACCTTGTTGCCAATCCGCTCCACCGCGTCGAGCACCTTTTGCATGCCCGATTTCGCGGGCCTCGGCGATGCCATTGGATGTGCCTTCGCATGGTCAGCCACGGTTTTACGCTCCTAAGTCATCGGGTGAGGCATAACGACCGCAACGAAAGTTCGTCGAGGTCGTCATAGCGTGTCGATCAGCATTTGCGGGTGAGGGATTCGTCGATCATGCCGCTTTTTCGAGCACTTCGCGCAGGGCGTTCTCATCCTCTTTATTGAGAGAGGTCTGAAAGACCTTTCCCTTGCCGGCGAATTGCTTCAAGCCATCGAGCACTTTATCGCTGCTTGCCTTTTTGAGCAGGACGAATAATGCGGAGGATCCTGGCTTGATTGAACTTCCAACATCACGCATCATCTGATCGTCGATGCCAATGTCGTGAAACCGGGAAGCGAGTGCACCGGCGCCGGCCCCGACCATGGCACCGAGGAAGGGGTTGAGAAAGAGCAAACCGATGAGCATGCCCCAGAAACCGCCGCCTACGGCGCCAGCCGTGGTGAGACTGACCGCCTGATGCAGCTTGATTTTGCCTTGTAAATCGCGGGTTACGACAACAGCGTCTTCCATTTCGACCAGATATTGCTTCTGCATTTTCGCCAAGGCTGCGCGCATTTCAAATGCAGTCGACTCATCCTCAAATACAACGGCTACAAGTGTGCCCATGGGCTGGCTCCTCTCACGTTTAAATAGATCGATTGTGGATGCGTGCTGGACGATGGGGGCGCATGTCGGAAGCTAAGGCAACATGTCGAACAGAAGAGAAACTCAAGAGGGGGAATTTTCTTTAAAAAACCGGGGGGAGATCTAACTGCCGGTTTGATCTGTCTCGACCAGCAATGGTTGCCCACCATGGCGCTTCAGTGCAGCTTTTCAATTTAACGACGGCAACAGTTTCCAGCGTTCGCTAATTACGCATTTCGATACAGTGCTATGTCGCTGCTTGATGAAGTTAACTGTCGCTTATTGCCGGAGGTTGAAGATTTACTGACTCAAATAATCCACTGTTGAAGCGGGCTTGCCGCATAGTTAGTAACTGCCCCTAATTCTGTATGGATTTGACGGTGCAGACTACAAATAATCGCGCCGTGGATTGCAGGGTTGCCTGATTCGCATCCGCGGGCAGCATGGTGCTGGAATTGAGCATCAAAGGACCGCAGTAAGCTCGCCCAAGGCTAGTGGCTGAGGCGCTTCCCCGGAAATGCCATTGGCGGCCCCAAGCTCGACTTATCCCTCGACTTCGACAAGGTTGCAAGCAGCCTTCAGCCGGTGAAGGCTCGTCGCGAAAGCTCACCACATTTCCCGATCACAGTTCACCGTTCGATTTCTTCGGAGTGGGGCCCGATGTCTCCAATGACCTGAAGGGAGAATGGTTATGCAACGGACACGGAAGACGCTGTGGCCGCTTCTCTTTGTGCTGCTGATCTGCAATCCAAGGCAAAACATCGCGCAGGAAGGGCAGGACGCTCAGCAGGAGAAGGTACGCAAGCTGCAGGATCAGCTGGACCAACTGCGGCAGCAGATGACCCAGATTCAAACTGAACTGGACGCGCTGAGCGGAGAGAAACTTCCTAAGAGCGGAGCGATTGAGACTACGTCGCCGCCACCGCCGCCAATGCTGCCAACGCTGCCTCTGGTAAGCGAGAAGGACCAGGATCGCGCCGCGCAGGAGGCGACCAGGCAGCACCAGACCTTCGGTCAGGATGAGGAGGATGCGCCACGCCTCTATAACGCGCCGCTTGAAATTGATCTGCCGGGATTCTTCCATCTGCCTGGCACGCAGACGATGCTCAAGCTCGATGGGTCGATTCGCACCGATCTCATCTATGATCCGACGACGACGGGGCTTCCGGATTCGTTTATCACGTCATCTATTCCGATCCCGCGCGTCTCCGGCTCCGACTTCAACACGAGCATCCGTGGCAGCCGGTTCATGACAGACTTTCGCATTCCAATTGGCCAGACCGGCCAGGTGCGAACCTTCATGCAACTGGATTTTTTTGGCCCCAATGGGACGACAGCTCCGCGGTTGCGCCACTTCTACGCGCAGCTCGATAACCTTCTCGTGGGCCAGACTTTCTCGAACTTCATGGACCCGGATGCGTTTCCGGATACGATCGACACACAAGGGCCGAATGCCGGCATCAGCGTTCGTGTTCCGCAGGTTCGATATGGTTTCGGCTTTGGTAAAGGATCGAGCCTGTACCTTTCTCTGGAAACGCCCTCGTCCAACATTGACTTTTTGGTTGATGGCGAACCCGCAACGGCGAAGACGCCGGCTCCCGATGGCACGGTCCGTTTTCATCAGGAATGGGAACGCGGGCATGTTCAGCTGGCAGCAGACTTTCGCGACCTGTCCGCGAAGTTGCCGGAAGGACTGGGAACCGAGTCAGTTTTTGGATGGGGTCTGAATGCAACAAGCGAGATAAGCGTCGCCGGACTCGATACGGCTGTCTTTCAAGTCGCTTACGGCGACGGAATGTCGCGCTACGTGAGCGATACCGCAGGCCTCAATATGGATGCGGCACCGAAGAGCGACACAAATCTTTCGCTGCGCGCCCTACCGTTGTTTGCAACATACGGCAGCTACCAACATTACTGGACGCCGTCGTTCCGGTCGAATGCGACCTTCAGCTTCGTGCAGCTGTCAAACACTGAGTTTCAGCCGATCAGCACTTATCACAAGGCCACCTATTCGTCGGCAAACATGATCTGGAATCCGCTGGGCACGCTGGATCTGGGTGTGGAGTTTCTCTATGGCTGGGTGGAAGATAAAGGCGGCTTTCATTCTGAAGTGCCCCGCGTTCAGTTCACCGGCAGATACACGTTCGTAAAGCTGCATAAGGAAGAACACGCTCCGTAGCCGAAGTGAGTCTCGGCGGATGCTTTCACCAATTTTCACCAACGCGGATGGCGAGATGCGCCAGACCGATCTTGGCTTCAGCGTTAACAAAGCAGGAATCGCACATGACCATGCTGACAAATGAATTGCCCGCCGAACTTCCGACCTCCGATCAGCCACCGTGCCTTTCGCTCTACCAGTCTACGCACCGGCACCATCCGGATAACCAGCAGGATCCGATTCGCTATCGCAATCTTGTGAAGGAGTTGAAGCATTCTCTCGAACAGAAGTATTCGGCGCGGGAGATCAAGCCTCTGCTGGAACCGCTCGAGAGCCTGGCCGATGAAGGAGAATTCTGGAACCACACGCAGGATGGGCTTGCGGTGTTGCGCGCGCCGGGACTGCTCCGCATTTACAAGCTGCAGAGGCCAGTGCAGGAGCTGGCCGTTGCGGCTGACAGCTTTCACACCAAGCCTCTGCTGCGGATTCTTCAGTCCGTGGACCGCTATCAAGTACTTGGCTTGAGCCGAGGAGCGGTTAAGCTCTTCGAGGGCAATCGGGATGCTCTGGACGAAATCGATCTCGAGCCGGAGGTTCCGCGCACTCTCAAGGACGCACTGGGGGACAAACTGACCGAATCGCATCAGACGGTTGTTGCGCATGGAGGCGGCACGATGCGCTTCGGCCAGGGTGGACGCAAGGACGAAACGGACATCGACGCCGAGCGCTACTTCCGCGCGATCGACCGTGCCGTTCTCGATCATCACTCACGCCCCTCGGGCTTGCCACTGATGCTGGCGGCGCTGCCAGAGCACCACAATCTCTTCCGCAAGAGCAGCCGGAATCCCTTCCTGATGAATGAAGCGATCGATGTCCATCCAGACGCCGTTTCGATGGACGAGCTTCGCGAACGCGCCTGGCAGGCCATTGAACCGCGCTACCTCGCTCGCCTCAGCCAGCTGACCGACGAATTCGGACAGGCCAAGCCGAAGGGGCTCGCGGACGATCGATTGCCGGAGATAGCGATGTCCGCTTCAGCGGGAAGGGTTACAACTCTGTTGATTGAAGCCAACCGGGAGATTCCGGGCCATCTTGACGAGGCCACTGGACGCGTTGAAGCTGCCGAGATCAGCCATCCGAAGGTTGATGACCTGCTCGATGACCTGGGCGAAGTGGTTTTGAGGAGAGGCGGACAGGTCGTGGTTGTTCCCACAGAACGGATGCCGACTGAAACCGGCGCCGCCGCGATCTACCGCTATTAGCCGACGAGTTCGCGATGGATCCAGTCAGGTCAAAACTCGTCGAGGGATCCAAGAGTGGAGAATCGCCGCCGTCGACGCCGAGCGTCAGCGCCGTCGCGCCAGGATTGCACGTAACAGAAGAACTGCGGTTGCAGGGGCGCAGATTCTCTTACTGGACTCTTCTTGCGCTGACCGCAGGAGCACTGTATCTCGCATACATCATCTATCGTCCATTCCTCAAAGTACTCTTCCTCGCACTGGTCTTAACCATCGCATTCTGGCCCGTCGACAAGTGGCTCTCACGGCACGTACGCAACACGACCGCGAGGGCAACGGCGACAACCATCTCTGTCGTATTTGTGATCATATTGCCGTTGTTGTTCGTCAGCCTCAATCTCGCCTCAGAGGCAGCAAGCGTGTACGGATCTGTAATGCAAAAGACGGCGGGTAACTGGTCTGGCCATCTGGCCTGGCTGACTGCAGGGGTTGATGAAATATCGGCGCGGACAGGAATCCCCGTAGTGCAGATCAGGTCAGTGATTACAGCCCGGGTGCAGGGACTGGGTGCGTGGCTCGTGGGACTTGTGGGCTGGACGGCGCGCGGCTTCGGTCAACAAGTGGGCACCGCGATTCTTACCCTGCTCATTATGTTCTTCTTCCTGCGCGATATGGAAAAGTTCACCCGCGGCGTGGCGCGGTTCCTGCCACTGCCTGAGGGATGTGTGCTTCAACTGGGCGAGACGCTGCGCGCCACGGTCGTCTCCAATGTCTATGGCATGGTCGCGGTGGGACTGATCCAGGGCGCCCTGGTGACCATCGGATGGTGGATGACCGGACTGCGCTCGCCGCTGCTGTGGGGAGCCATTGCCGCGCTCTTCTCGTTTGTGCCGCTCGTTGGGCCCTCGCTCATCTGGTGGCCCGGAGTGTTTTTGCTGGCAAC